>CADBKB010000017.1:18336-26852 GCA_902795095.1 Oscillospiraceae bacterium | reverse complement strand
CCGGGTCCGCCCCTTCGCCAGGGCGGCGCAGATCAAAGCGCGGTGGGCCTGGGATTTGGAGGGCAGGGCCGCGATCTCTCCCCGCAGGGGGCGCGGCGTCAGTCGGGCGATCATGCGAGGCCCGCCTTTACAAACGCGCCGAGCCTGTCCGCTGCCAGCTCGTACAGAACGCACTGGCCCACATCCCGGGGAATCACCAGGGTGATGGCGTCGCCGTGGCGCTTCTTGTCCGCAGTCATGGCCGCGGCCAGGGCGTCGGCTTCGTAGGGGCAGGCGTTGGGCAGATCAAACCGGCCGAGGATATCGTCCATGGCGTCGGCGCAGTCGGGACTGCACAGGCCCTCGGCCGCGGCCGCCCGGGTGATGACCGACATGCCGATGGCCACCGCCTGGCCGTGCGGCACGGTGTAGCCGCTCAGCTTTTCGATGGCGTGGCCCACGGTGTGGCCAAGGTTCAGCAGCTGGCGGCTGCCCCGATCAAACTCGTCTTCGGCCACGATGTCCCGCTTGAGCGACACGCACCGGGCGATGACAGCCTCCCGTCGGAAGGCGGGGCCGCAGACCATGAGGTCGTTGAACATGCTTTCGCTGAACAGCATGGCATATTTGATGACCTCGGCGCAGCCCGCGCGGAATTGGACGTCCGGCAGGGTGGCGAGGGTATCGGTATCGCAGAGCACCAGACTGGGCTGATAGAAGGCCCCCGCCAGGTTTTTGCCCCCGGCCAGATCAATGGCCGTCTTGCCGCCCACGGAGGAGTCCACCGCCGCCAGCAGGGTGGTGGGGATCTGGACAAAGGCGACCCCGCGCAGATAGGTGGCCGCAGCGAAGCCCGCCAGGTCCCCCGGCACGCCGCCGCCCAGGGCCACGACGCAGTCGGCGCGGGTCAGACGGTTTTCGGCCAGGAAATTCAGCAAATTGATATAGTTTTCGGCATTCTTGCCGCACTCTCCGTTGGAAAATACGAATTTCACGCAGCGCAGGCCGGACTTGCGCAGGCTCTTTTCCAATGCTCGGGCATAGAGCGCGTCCACGATATCGTCGGTGACGACGGCGCAGACGGCGCCGGGGCAGAACGGCTTGATGCGCTCGCCGGCCTCGGCCAGCAGGCCGGGGCCGATGTGGATGTCATAGTCGCGGGAGGCGTTGACGCGGACGGTGATCATGAAATCTCCTTCTTTCTGAGGCTGCCGGATTCCAGCAGGGCGATAAGCGCAGCCTCATCGCGGTGCTCCAGGGCGAGCTGATAGCGGGAGAGGCAGGACAGCAGGCTGTCCAGCTCCGCGAGCAGGTTCTCCCTGTTTTCCAGGAAGAGCTCGGTCCACATCCGCGGATTGAGCTCCGCCACCCGGGTCATATCCCGGAAGCTTCCGGCGGAGAAGCCCGCGTGCAGCGCCGCGCTGGGGCTCTGCACCAGGGCGTTGGAGATCAGATGGGGCAGCTGAGAGGTGAAGCCGATGCGGCGGTCATGCTCTTGCGCCGTCGTCACCGGGAAATGGGCAAAGCCCAGGGGCCGCAGAAGGGTGCGAAGCCGCTGCAGCAGCAGGATATCATCGGGATCCGGCGGCACCAGCACCATGGAGGCGCCGTCGAACAGATCCGCCCGGGCATACTTGATGCCGGAGCGCTCGCTGCCCGCCATGGGATGGCCGCCCACGAAGGTGAAGCCGTACTCCTCCGCCAGCCGGAAGCCCAGAGCGCAGATGCGCTCCTTGGTGCCCAGGCAGTCGAGCACGATGGCTTTGGGAGAAATGCGGGGGGCGTTTTCCTCCAGCCATGCCTTGGAGGCGGCTGGATAGGCCGCCAGGATCAGCAGGTCGCACGTGCCGACGGTTTCCCCATTCAGCTCGCCGTGCACCATATCGGACAGCCTCGCAAACCCCTCCACGGAGGCGTCAGCGTCGCAGCCCAGCACGGTGGCGTCGGTGCGCTCCCGGAAGGCCTTGACCAGGGAGCCGCCGATGAGGCCCAGGCCCAGGATCCCGACTCTCATGCCAGAGCCTCCCGTACCGCACGCACCCGGCGGGCCAGATCGTCGAACTGGGCCGGGGTCAGGGACTGGGCGCCGTCGCACTTGGCGCGGGCCGGATCGTTGTGCACCTCGATCATCAGGCCGTCGGCGCCGCAGGCGGCCGCCGCCAGCGCCATGGAGGGCACCAGCTTCGCCTCGCCCGTGGCGTGGCTCGGGTCCACCACCACCGGCAGATGACTGAGCTCATGGAGCTTGGGCACGGCGGAAAGGTCCAGGGTATTTCTCGTATAGGTCTCAAAGGTGCGGATGCCCCGCTCGCAGAGGATGACCTGCTCATTGCCGCCGGCCATGATGTACTCGGCGCTCATGAGCAGCTCCTTGAGGGTGTTGGCCAGGCCGCGCTTGAGCAGCACCGGCTTGCCGCTGTGGCCCAGCTCCTGCAGCAGGTCGAAATTCTGCATATTCCGCGCCCCAACCTGGATGATATCCACATCCTCAAACAGGGGCAGATGGTTGACATTCATGATCTCCGAGACGATGGGCAGCCCCGTGATCCGCTTGGCCTCGGACAGGAGCTTGAGCCCCTCGAAGCGCAGGCCCTGGAAGGCATAGGGAGAGGTGCGGGGCTTGAAGGCGCCGCCGCGCAGGATCGTGGCGCCGGAGGCCTGAATGGCCCGGGCCACCTCTAAGATCTGCTCCTCGCTTTCCACGGAGCAGGGGCCGGCGATCATGCAGAAATTGCCGCCGCCGATCTTCACGCCGCCCACCTCGATGACGGTGTCGGCGGGGTGGAACATGCGGTTGCACTGCTTGAACGGCTCGCCCACGCGGCGCACCGCCATGACCATCTCCAGGCTCTCCAGCAGCTCCACATCGATGCCGGCGGTATTGCCCACCAGGCCGATGATGGTATAGTCCGTGCCCACGGACAGATGGATGTCCACACCCTGGCTCCGGAGCCAGGCGATGAGATGGTCCCGCTTTTCCTCGGTGGTTTGGGGTTTGAGTACAACGATCATGGCGACGCCTCCTGAAAAAAATCAGCCGCACAGAGGTTCTGTGCGGCTGGGGGTGGTAATTTTGGTCTTTGAATGAGGCCCGTCCCGTTTAATTGCAGCACAAAACGCTATTACTTTTGTTGGTAAAGTAATAGTAATAAAAGGAAACGGGAACAAAGGACAGGCGGTTCATTGCAAAAACTCCTTTTTGGATTGAACTCATCGTAGCACATTCGCAGCCCATTGTCAACACTCGCATCGTGCTTCCGAAAACTTTGGAATGTTCTCCGAAAAATCGGGCAATCCCCCCGGATCAGTGCACTTTCCTCACAAATCCAGGGCGGTCAGATCGGCGAATGTTTCACGGCGTACTACCACGGAGGCCTCACCGGCGCGCAGCATCACCACCGGCGGCCGGGGGATGCGGTTGTAGTTGGAGGCCATGGAATAGTTGTAAGCTCCCGTGGTGCACACGCACACCAGGTCGCCCCGGGCGGTGGATTCGGGCAGGCGGATCGCCGGCTGGACGATGTCGCCGCTCTCGCAGCAGCGGCCCACCAGATCGCACAGGAAGGTCGCGGGTTCGTTTGCCTTCTCGCCGTGGATGACGGTGTACTTCGAGCCGTACAGCGCATAGCGGGGGTTGTCGGTCATGCCGCCGTCCACATTGACATAGTTCTTGTAGCCCGGGATGCGCTTGACCGCGCCCACCCGGTAGACCGTCAGTCCGGCGTCGGCCACGATGGACCGGCCCGGCTCCATGATGAAGAAGGGCAGCTCCATGGACAGCTCCCGGCACAGCGCCTTCATATGCGCCGCCACCTCGCCGATGCGCGCGCGGATATCCACCGTGCCGTCGGATTCGACATAGGGCACGCCGTAGCCGCCGCCGAAGTTCAGGATCTTCGAGTTCAGGCCGAATTCATCGCGCATCTGCGCCAGGAAGGGCAGCATGATATCCGCCGTGCGCTGGAACACATCCTCATCGAACACCTGGGAGCCCACATGGCAGTGGAAGCCGTCCAGCGCCACGCCCTTGCGCTGCAGGGTCCGCGCAACCAACTCCCGGGCCTGGCCGGTCTCGATGGCGGTGCCGAATTTCGAGTCCACCATGCCGGTGTTCACCGCCTCATAGGTATGGGGATCGATGCCCGGCGTCAGGCGCAGCAGGATCTTCTGCACAGCGCCGCGGCGCTCCGCCAGCTCGCTCAGCCGCATCAGCTCGTCCTCACCGTCCACCACAAAGTGGCCCACGCCGGCATCCATGGCGTAAAGGATATCCGCGTCGGTCTTGTTGTTGCTGTGGAAGAAGGCCCTGTCCATGGGGAAGCCGGCGTGCACCGCGGTGTAGATCTCTCCGGAGGAGACCACGTCGATGCACATTTCCTCCTCAGCCATGATCCTGTACATGTGACGGAAACAGGCGGCTTTGCTTGCGTAGGCGGGAGCCGCGGCGGCGCCGAAGCTCTCGGCAAAGGCGGCCTTGTACAGGCGGCAGTTTTCGCGGATGCGGTCCTCGTCCATCAGATACAGGGGGGTGCCGAAACGCTCGGCCAGGTCGCATACGTCCTGGCCGGCAAAGCACAGATGGCCAGCTTGGTTGACGGAAAGGTTGGTTGCAATCATGGGGTCTCCTCCTTCGCTGGGGTCGTAAGATAACGCTGTATGATGGTCACAAACTGGGCTCTGGTCGCCCTGCCTGTGGGCAATAAATAGTCCGTACCGCCGGAGCGGCTGCCCTGAATCAGACCCGTCTGCACCGCCCAGGCCAGATCGGCCTGCGCCCAGCGGGGCACATCGGCCCGATCGGGGAAGCGATCCAGGACCGCCGGATCGCCCTCCTCCGCCCGGGCAAAGCGGCGGATCAGCGCGGCAAGCTGGGCCCGGGTGACGGGCTCGTCGGGATGGAACAGGCCGTCGGAATAGCCCAGGACGATCCGGTTTTCCGCGGCCCAATCCAGGGCCTTCTCATAGAAGCAGCCTGAGGGCACATCCGCGAAGCCTGCAGGCGTCGCGGCCTCGGGGCTTCCCGCAGCCCGGTGGAGGATGGTCACCACCTCGCTGCGGCGGATGGGGGCGGCGGGCCGGAAGCTGCCGTCGTCATAGCCCCGGATCAGACCGCCGGCCACGCTCTCGCGCACCGCCTGATAGTACCAGGTGCCGAAGGCCACATCCGTGAAGCGGCGGGAGGGATCGTCGGGATCCTCCTCCCCATCGGGCACCTGGGTGGTATACAGGAGCTGCCCGTCCAGGGAGAAGGAATACACGCCGTACAGATCGACGGATTCGGCGCCGAAGTCCAGGGGATCCTGGCTCCTGTGGCCGAGGGACGGCGGACTCAGATGCTTGCAGCCGAAGCGGAAGGAGTCGCCGGGATGGAACAGCGCCGCGGGGACCGCCGGACACGGCGGGAAGGAGGTCAGGCTCCAGCCCACAAAGCTGAAGCTGTACTCCTGGCTCCGGGGCTTGCCCTCCGGGGCGGGCAGGCGGCCGGTGCCGTAGACGCGGCTGCGGATCTCCGGACATTTGACGCCGTCGGGCAGGATCGGGCGGATCGTCAGCTCCCGGTCGGGAAGGCGCCAGGCGCTGCGCACGGTCTGCAATCCGTCGGGATTGGCGGGATAGGGATCTTCCGCGGAGGCCAGCACGGGGAAGGCGTCCCGGTGCTGCCGGGCCTCATCGGCGCTGTCGTTGATCAGGTGCGAGGACCAGCTGTTCTGGGCGCAGATCGCCGCGGAGAAGTCCCAGGCGCCCCAGACGCGCTTCATTTCCGCCGTGGCCTGGGCGAGGGTCCCCCCATCGGTGATCACATCCATAAAGGTGCCCATCCAGCAGCGGTCGCCGCCGAAGGAGACGTCCCTGGAATAGCCGTAGACAGCGCTCACGCCCTTGCGGAGCAGCGGGGCGCACAGGCCGTCGGTGGCCATGCCGAAGCAGGTGCCGCTCCAGAACAGCCCTCCCGCGGCGACGGAATCCATGTGGTTGGCAATGGCTGTGCCGTCCACCTCGTAGAAGCTGACGCCGCCGCTGCCGCGGCCGCCGTAATAGGCATGGCTGATCCCCAGCGCGGGGTCCACCGCGTAGTCGGCGGAGGTGATGCCCTCGCCGGTCTGCAGGCAGATGTAGGAGGTGGTCTGATCGCGGTCCATTTCGCCGTGGCTGTCGATCAGCACCACGGCGCAGCGCTCCACGGCCTCGGCGATCCGGTCCACGGTGGCCTCCGTCCGCTCATAACGGCTGTAGCCGCCGCCGATGTAGAAGGCCAGGGTCTCGCCCCAGGTATCATAGGTGCCGCCGACGCCCTCAAAGGCGTCGTCCAGGCCGTAGTACGGGGCGAACAGGCATACCGCCGCCCCCTCCGGCACCTGCCTGCGGGGCGGATCCGAGGGATCCGCGGCCGCGGCCGCGCCGACGGCAAGGGAATAGAGGTAAGGGCTGAACCGGCAGGCCACGCCGCCCTCGGTCATCCAGGTCAGCTCGTCGCCGGTGCGGCGCACCGAGCCGGGCACCACGCCTTCGGCGTCGGCCAGAAGCCGCTGGACGCTGTCCGCCCGCAGCGTATCGTCCATGGGCGCTCTGCGGCCCAGAAGCCTGCCGTAGATCTGATCAAATATCGCATCGGCGCAGACATAGTCCGGCGCTGCCGGGGCATTCTCCGCCCCCGCCGCCGGGCACAGCCCCAGCAGAAGCGCAAGGGCTGTCAACATAAGAAGCAATCTGCGCAGATTCATAGTATGCCTCCAGAAATATCAGCTCGTATAGTCCCGATAGCAGAGATTCAGATCCACCGTGGTTTCGATGCCGGGCACAGCGCCCTGATTGGTATATTGCCAGAGCTGCACCTCATAGGGGAAGCTCTGGGCGTCGGCGTACTCCGCCAGCCAGAATTCATAGCTGTGCAGCGCGCGCAGATCATAGCTGTTGTAGCCGTCGCTCTGATTAAAGTATACACCCGCCCGATAGCCGGCGTTGTCGATCTCTCGGCAGAAGGCCAGGGCATAATCGGTCATTTCCGGTCCGGTCACCTCATCGGTGCGGGCCTCATTGGTGATGGGCTCCCAGTCAAAGAACACGGGATAGGTGATGTTGTCGCCGTCGATGGCGTCGAGCACGAACCAGGCCTCCTCCTTCGCCTCCTGTACGCTGGTGGCCTGGGAGAAGAAGTACACGCCCACATCGACTCCGGCGGCCAGCGCGCCTTCGATGTTCTGCCGGGCTGCGGCGTCGGGGAAGACGTCTCCCTCCGTGTAGCCCCGGTAGCCCATGCGCACGATGGCAAAGTCCACGCCCGCGGCCTTCACCTGCTGCCAGTCGATCTCCTTCTGATGGGAAGAGACGTCGATGCCGGTACGGGAGACCTCGCTCTCGGCGCACTGAATAAAATCGCCGCTGCGGTAATAATCCGTCGCCCGGTAGGGATTGACCGGCACAGACCGGTCCGCCGGGGACAGAAGATTTATGAGATACTGTCCGCCCAGCCGGGTGGTCCGGCCCAGAGCGGTGAAGAAGTCCTCTCCGGTATGGCGTATGTACACCCGAGCGGCGATCAGATCCGCCGTGAGCAGCACAGACAGCAGGATCAGTGCTGCGGCCAGCAGGATCGGACGTCTTTTTTTTGCTTTGCGCTTTGCCATGACCGGCTCCCTTCCTTCGTAGTGTCTGTAAGTATAGCACATTCGATTTCGTTCTACAAGATTTTGTTTTTTCCGGGGACGGCCGTGACTTTTTGGTCTCTTGCCCGTTTCCGATATTGATTTTTCCGGCAATTCATGTCACAATAGAGGCACATCGTCTGCAAGGAGCAAAACATGGAACAAGAACCCAACCCCATTGTCGAGGAAGATCGCCTGGAGAAGGTGCGGCAGCAGCGCGCCCGGCGCAAGCGCCGGCGGCGGATCTCCGCGCTTCTCACCGTGCTGGCCATTGCGGCCCTCATCGGCGCGATCATCCTGATTTTAGATAACGGCGGGAGCATCCTCTCCGGTCTGCTGGACCGCCGTCCCGCCGCCGCGGAGGCGGCCCCGGAGGTCATAGAGCAGCCCAAGGAGCAGTACTCCACCGTCACCATCGCCGCCGTCGGAAGCATCGGCATCAGCGACCACCTGCTCTCCGACGCCCGCAAGGGCGAGGGCTATGATTTTTCCCCCTGCTTCTTCGGCGCCGCCAAGGCCCTGAGCGACGCTGATCTGACCGTGGGCAACCTGAGCTGCAATTTTGCCGGATCCCCCTACGGCTCGGCCACCTCCAGCGCCCCCACCGCCCTGGCCTCCACCCTGGCGGGCCTCGGCTTCGACCTGCTGCAGACCGCCAACTGCGCCTCCATCGCCGGGGGCATGGCGGGTCTGGAATCCACCATCGACGCCATCCACGCCGCCGGCATGCAGAATGTGGGCACCTTCGCCACCAGCCAGGACCGCGAGGCCTGCGGCGGCGTCACCCTGGTGGAAGCCCAGGGCGTCCGGGTCGCCTTCGTCGCCTTCACCAAGGGCCTGGGCAACATGAGCCTGCCGGAGGACGCCGCGGGCACCGTAAACCTGCTCTATACC
>CADBKB010000017.1:0-18314 GCA_902795095.1 Oscillospiraceae bacterium | reverse complement strand
CGAACTATTCCGAGCTCGACGTTGAAGGGATCACCGCCGTCATGGACGCCGCCGGGAAGCAGGACCCCGACGTCATCATCGTGCTGCTGCACTGGGGCAGCGAGTACAGCCGGGACATCAGCGATACCCAGCAGGAGCTGGTGGATCTGCTCTACAGCAACGGCGCCGACGCCATCATCGGCACCCATTCCCACATGGTGGGCCCCATCGAGGAAAAAACCGTCACCCTGGCCGACGGGGTGGAGAAGGACGTGGTCACCGCCTATGATCTGGGCGATTTCTACACCGACTCCTCCAAGCCCGGCGCCCAGACCAGCGCCATCCTGAAGCTCACCTTTACCCGCAACAACCGCACCGGCCGGACCATGCTCTCCGACTGCAGCTACACGCCGGTCTACTGCGCCGATTTCGGCCCCACGGAGCCAAACCGCTACCAGGTGCTGGGCATTGAAAACGCCATGGCCCTGTATGAGCAGAATTATGTCTACCGCGTCCCCGAAGAGATCTACACCCGCCTGGCCGATGAGCTGACCGCCTTCGAGGCCAGCATCGCCCCTCCGGCGCCGGATCAGGCCCCGGAGGAGGAATGATCCGCCGGATCACCTGTAAGGAGGAATACCCATGAAACGAATCATCGCCCTGCTGCTTGCTTTGCTGCTTCTGGCGTCGCTGAGCGCCTGCAGGTCAAAGGCCGAACCGGAGCCGGACGCCGCCCCCGCGCCGGCAGCCGCACCCGAGGATCCCGCCGAAGCGCCGGAGGAGGCGCCCGCCGAGGCACCCGCCGAGACGCCGGAGGAAACCGAGCCCTTCCCCGCCGAGATGGTGGGCTCCTGGATCCTGGTGGACAGCAACGACACCGAGCTGACCGAGAAGACCTTCCCCGGTGTGAAGGAGCTCGGCGGCAGCATGGAGATCGGCGCCGACGGTCTGCTGTTCTGGACCATCGGCTCCTCCAGCGGCGCCGGCCGCATCATCGAGGTCCAGGGCGACAACGTCTCCGCGGAGTTCCGCAGCGGCAACACCGGCGATCCGGTGCCTGTGCCCGGTCTTCTGGAGAACAGCAACGAGGCTCTGGCGTTCTATCTGAGCTATTCCGGGGTGGACCTGATCTGGGTCCATGTGCCGCCGAAATCCGAATGACGCCGCCCTTCCATAAGCTGTGATACAAAGCGATCCCCGGAGCGTCGGCTCCGGGGATCGCTGTTGTTTTTTTATTGCTTTTCCGGCATTTCCCGCAGATGCATGATCAGCTCCTCCGCGGAGGAGAAGGCGGCGACCGCCGCCAGTGCCAGGCAGTAGGGCGTCAGCAGGGCAGGCACCAGGAGGACCGGTCCCACGCCGAACACCATGGCGCCGGTGGCCTTGTTGGCCAGGGTATGCACAGCGGCGAAACGGTGCAGACGGAAGGCCGCCACCAGATAGGACGCAATCCGCACCGCCAGGACAAGGGCGACCAGATACCAGATCCAGCCCGGCAGCCGCTTGCGCAGCCAGGGCATCATGCGGATCAGCGACACACAATAGAAGGTGAGGTCCGACACGCTGTCGAGCTTGGCGCCGAAAGCGCTGGCCGTACCGAGCCTGCGGGCCAGGAAGCCGTCGAGCAGGTCCGTCAGACCGCAGATGCAGTAGACGATATAGAAGGCCGTGCTGGGCAGCGGCAGAAAGATCAGAGCAATGCCTCCGACCAGCCGCAGAGCCGTCAGCGCATTGGGAATCCATGCCCGGTTGCTGCAGGCTTGCTTTAGTTGTCCGCGTAAGTGCATATGCGTGCTCCCTTCGATCGGCATGCCGAACTGAAAGTGTAGAGATTATTATACCTCGGGATCCCGGTTTTGTCAAATCACCGTTTTTTCTTCGCCAGAGGCTCCGACTTCTCCTGAGCGAGCATGAGCTCGGAGAGGATCTTGTTGGAAATCAGCATCCCCTTGGGGGTGAGATGGTAGCGGGTATCGTCCTGGCGGACGAAGCCCATCTCGCGGAACCGGTCCAGGAGCTTGCCGATGGGCCGGAAGGGCAGCAGGAACCGGCGGGTATACTCCTCGGAGTCGATGCCCTGCACGGTGCGCAGCCGCAGCATCAGGTATTCCCCCGCCCGCTCCCGGGAGGGGATATCCTCACACTCGGACAGGACGGCGCCGCCCTTGAGCACGCCCTCGATGTAATCCATGAGATCGGCGCGGATGGTGAAGCGCTTGCCGGCAAAATCGCTGGCCGCCGAGGGGCCGAAGCCCAGGTACTCCCCGCCCAGCCAGTATTTGAGATTGTGGCGGGATTCATAGCCCGGCTTGGCGAAATTGGAGATCTCGTACTGGCGGTAGCCCGCCTCGGCCAGGCGGTCGCAGGTATACAGGTACATATCCGCCTGATCATCCTCGTCGGGCAGATTGCAGCAGTCGCGGTACTCCCACAGGGGCGTGCCCTCCTCCACCTTCAGCCCGTAGCAGCTCATGTGCTCGGGCTCCAGCTCCAGCACGTGGCCGAGGGTCTGTTTCCACTGGTCGAAGGTCTGGCCCGGCAGACCGTAGATGAGGTCCAGGGAGATATTGTCGAAGCCCGCCTTGCGGGCATTCTTCACACATTGCACCGCCTGCTCATAGTTGTGGGGCCGGCCCAGCTTCTTCAGGAGCTCGTCGTTGTCGTTCTGCACGCCGAGGCTCATGCGGTTGAAGCCCTCGGAGTGGAGCTTCTGCAGCAGCACCGGCGAGGCGCTGTCGGGGTTGGCCTCAAAGGTCACCTCCGCGTCGGACTGCACGTCAAACCGGCGCTGGATCTCATTGAAGATGCGCACCAGGGCGTCCGCCCCGAAGAAGGAGGGGGTGCCGCCGCCGAAATACACGGTGTCCACTGCGTACTCCGTGGCGCGGGCGCCGAATTCGCGGATATGCATGGGCAGGGCCTGCAGATACAGATCCGCCAGCTCCTTCTGGCTGCCGCCCAGGGAATAGAAGTCGCAGTACTGGCATTTGCTGCGGCAGAAGGGGATATGGACGTAAATGCCCAGTTTTTTCTTGTCCGAGATGCGCTTGGGCAGCCGGAACAGTCTGGGAACGGGCATAATAATACTCCTTTCGTCATTCATCTGGCGTCGCGGCGGGCGGGGTCTCGCTCCGTCCGTTATTCGTCGAGCTTCAGGACGGCCATGAAGGCCTCGCTGGGCACCGACACGGTGCCGAAGGAGCGCATGCGCTTCTTGCCCTCCTTCTGCTTCTCCAGGAGCTTCTTCTTGCGGGTGATGTCGCCGCCGTAGCATTTGGCCAGCACATCCTTGCGCAGAGCCTTGATGGTCTCCCGGGCGATGATCTTGCCGCCCACCGCCGCCTGGACGGGGATCTCGAACATCTGACGGGGGATGTTCTCTTTAAGCTTTTCGCAGATGCGGCGGGCCCTGGCGTAGGCGCTGTCGGAGAAGAGAATGAAGCTCAGCGCGTCGATGAGCTCGCCGTTGAGCAGAATATCGAGCTTTACCAGCTTCGACGGGCGGTAGCCGTCGAGCTCATAGTCCAGCGAGCCGTAGCCCCGGGTGCGGGACTTGAGGGCGTCGAAGAAATCGTAGATGATCTCGTTGAGGGGCATATCGTAGTGCAGCTCCACGCGGCTCTGGTCGAGATAGGTCATATCCTTGAACTCGCCCCGGCGCTGCTGGCACAGGTCCATGATATTGCCCACGTAGTCCGGCGGGGCGATGATACTGGCCTTGACGAAGGGCTCGTAGGCCTGCTGGATCTCGGCGGGATCGGGATAGTTCAGGGGCGTATAGACCTCCACGGTCTCGCCGTTGAGCTTATCCACCTTGTAGACGACGTTCGGCGCGGTGGTGATCAGATCCAGATTGTACTCCCGCTCCAGCCGCTCCAGGATGATCTCCATGTGGAGCAGGCCCAGAAAGCCGCACCGGAAGCCGAAGCCCAGGGCGATGGAATTCTCCTGGGTATAGGACATGGAGGCGTCGTTGAGCTTGAGCTTTTCCAGCGCGTCGCGCAGATCGCCGTACTTGGAGCCGTCGGCGGGATAGACGCCGGAAAAAACCATGGGCTGGGCGGCCTTGTAGCCGGGCAGAGCCTCGGCGGCGGGACGGGCGGCCTCGGTGACGGTATCGCCCACCCGGGTATCGGCAATGGTTTTGATGGAGGCGGTGAGATAGCCCACCTCGCCGGCGCCCAGGCACTCGCAGGCCACCATACCCCGGGGGTGCAGATAGCCGCACTCCACAACTTTATATTCCGCGCCGGTGGCCATCATGCGCACGTCCATGCCCGGCCGGATGGTGCCGTTCATAACGCGCAGGTAGACGATGACGCCGCGGTAGGAATCGTACTGGCTGTCGAAGATCAGCGCCTGCAGCGGCGCGTCCGGATCGCCGCTGGGGGGCGGCACGTCGCGCACGATCATTTCCAGCACCGCGGGAATGTTGATCCCGTTCTTGGCGGAGATCGCCGGGGCGTCCTCGGCGCTCAGGCCGATGATGTCCTCGATCTCCTGCTTGACCTGCTCCGGCCTGGCGGCGGGCAGATCGATCTTATTGATGACCGGGAGGACCTCCAGGTCGTTGTCAATGGCGAGATAGGTGTTGGCCAGGGTCTGGGCCTCCACGCCCTGACTCGCGTCCACCACCAGCACCGCGCCCTCGCAGGCGGTCAGGCTGCGGGAGACCTCATAGTTGAAGTCCACATGGCCCGGGGTATCGATGAGGTTCAGCACATAGTCCTTCCCATCCTGCGCGTGATAGTCCAGGCGCACGGCCCGGGCCTTGATGGTGATGCCGCGCTCGCGCTCGAGCTCCATGGAATCGAGGATCTGGTCCTCCATATCCCGGAGCTCCACGGTGTTGCACGCCTCCAGCAGACGGTCCGCCAGGGTGGACTTGCCGTGGTCGATATGGGCGATGATGGAAAAGTTACGAATCAGAGACTGGTCTGTCAAGCTGCTCAACTCCTGCCTGGGGGATATCTGCCGTGAATACTACTATTATACAGGTTTTTCTTAGAAAGTAAAGGGAAACTCCCCCGGGATAATCACGCAGCCGCACCTCCCGGTGCGGCTGCGAAGTATTTATGGGACTTCAATCTCCACGTTGGGGTCCGGCTGGGGCTCCGGCTGCGGCTCGGGCTGGGGCTCCGGCTGCGGCTCGGGCTGCGGCTCCGGCTGCGGCTCGGGCTGCGGCTCGGGCTGCGGTTCGGGCTGGGGCTCCGGCTGCGGTTCGGGCTGGGGCTCCGGCTGCGGTTCGGGCTGGGGCTCCGGCTGCGGCTCGGGCTGCGGCTCCGGATCGGCCGGCTCTTCGTCGGGCTTATCCTCGTCGGGCTTATCCTCTTCCTTGGGCTTGTGGGTGTGGTAGTAGCTCGAGGCCTCGCGCTCCACGGAGATCTCGTTGCCGTCGGCGTCGATCTTATGCTTGTAGCTGATGACGCTGGTGCCGTCGCCGGTGCGGGAGGTGACCTCGTAGGTCATCTTGATGGTATAATCCTTGGTCTCGGTTCCCCAGAGAGCGATGTGCACATAGCCGCCGGACACGCTGGCGTCGATGCGGATGGGGTAGCCGGTATTGTTGCGGAACTGGAAGTCCAGCGCGCCCCAGTAGATCGTGGCGTCCAAGCCCAGAGGCACATAGGACACCTCGAAATAGTGGCACGAGCGCTCGACGATCTCGAGATCCGCCATCAGCGCGCACAGGTAGATGGTGGAGGCCACCTGGCAGCAGCCGCCGCCGAGCTCGTCGACGGTATCGCCGCTGACGTAGACCTGGGCCTCCTTGAAGCCGCGGGCTGCCGTTCGCTCGCCCACCACACGGTTGAAGGAGAAGACCTCTCCGTCGTTGATGATGGTGCCGTCGATCTGCTCGCAGGCCAGCTCCAGATTGACGGTGCGGTTATAGATGGCGGTATGGGGGGAATCGTAGGCGGCCAGCTTATCCTTGAACAGGTACTCCCGCAGGTCGTTCAGCGTGACCTCCGGCTTCAGTTCCTCAAAGCCGATCTCCAGCTTCTCGCCCTCCTCGGCAGCGTCGAACTGCTTCTTCACCGTCTCAATGTCGAAGCCGTAGCCCGCCTGCTCCTTCTCGAGGGTGGAGGTCTCCTGGTTGTAGGCGGCGTTGACGGGCTTTTTGCAATGCTCGTCGAATATCTTCTGGAAATCCGGCGCATCGGGCTGCTGCTCGGTGTACTTGAAGTCGATGGGGCTGAAATCCACATTGCTCAGCGCGTCGAACACCTGCTTGGAGAGGGCGTCGGCGTCCAGGCTGCGGGAGCGCGAGCCCTTGGTGATGAGCATGAACTTGCGATGCTCCACCTCCTCGCTCTCCTCTTCTTCCTCTTCGTCCTCGGTCTGCTCGTCTTCGGTCTCTTCGCCGTCGTCGGCAGTCCCGTCCTGCTCGATCCGCTCCTCAAAGCGGACCTGGGTCTGCTTGAGCTCGGCGAACACCTCGTCGGCCTTCCGGTCGATGAGATCGCGCACAGCGTCCTGGTTGTAGGTGTAGCAGGAAGACAGATCGATGTCCATGGGCTCCTCGGGGACCTTGGTCACGCCGGGAACCTTCACAAGGCCCATGACCCGGCCGTAGCGCCAGGCCTCGTCCACGGCCCGCTCCACGTCCAGATGCACGCCGCTGACGTCCGGGGAGATCACCAGGGTGTCGTCGGGCAGGTTCACGGTCAGCTCGCTGGCCTCGTAGATCTCATTGGTGGCGGCGTTGACCTGCTCCAGGGCGGCGGCCTTGGTCAGACCGCCCACGGGCACGCCGGCCACATAGAGGTTGTCCACAATGACGCCGCCGTCGAGCACAAACAGGCCCGCCGCCGCGATGGCCAGCACCAGAATCACCGCAAGCACCGCGTACACCGCGGTCATTGCGCGCTTTTTCTTTTTCTTTTTTGCCATTTCCTCCACCGATTCCTGGCCGCCCGCATTCGGGGCCATGACCGGGATCGCCGGCATTGCAGCGGTGGACTGCTCGTCCCGGGCGGCCTTTTTGTTGTTTTTTTCCTTCTGGGGCGCGCTCTGCGCCTTCGTCTCGGGCTTTTTCTCGGCCTTCTTTTCAGCCTTTTTCTCAGCCTTTTTCTCAGCCTTGTTTTCGGCCTTTTTCTCAGCCTTCTTTTCGGCCTTCGTCTCGGGCTTCTTCTCGGCCTTCTTATCCTTCTGCTCCGCCTTCGTCTGCGCGGGTGCGCTTGCGGCTGCGGTCTGGCCGAATTTTCCCGCCGGCGGGGCAGCGTCGCCGCGGATGCGCGCCAGCTCCTCATCCATGATGGATTCAAACAGCGCGTCCTTCCTGGCCTTCTCCGCAGCCAGCTTCGCCGCCTGCGCATCGACCTGCGGCTCCTGCCCGGTCAGTTCCTGGGTAAAGCGCTCCAGCGCCTCCATATCAAACGAATCGTCGTACTCCGGCGTCACATCCTCCGGCGTCAGTTCGTCAAAAATCCGATCGTCGATGGTAATCCCCTCCCTGCTTCGCCGCCGAAGGCGGCTTCTATCTGCTCGTCCTGAATGATAAGACGGAAACCAGCAGTGGATCGTTGCAATCCTGTCCTATTATTATAACGGAATTCCACCACAAAATGCAATCACAATTCGACAGGAATCTCTGCTTTCTTTTGTATTTCTTTTGTAGCTATTGCTCGCTCGTCTGTAACCTTTCCCTCTGCAGGGCGTAGCGCTCCACCACCGCCGCGGCCAGCTGCAGGGGATCCTCCCCCTGCGCGAGGTGCACCGTGAGCACCGGCCGGTCGCCGGAGGCGCCCAGGAAGGCGCGCTTCTTCAGCTGCGGCATGGCACACACGGCGCTCACCGCCTCGGGCTCGAACTGTGCCAGGGTAAAGCAAACGGACTTCTGATGCTGGCTGACGTCCACGATGCCGGCGGCGGTGGCCCGGGTGCGCATCAGCGCCACATCGATGAGGTTCAGCACGCCCTTGGGCGGGTCGCCGTAGCGGTCCACGATCTCGTCGAGCAGCTCGTCGGCGTCCTCCCGGGAGCGGATGGCGGCCATGCGCCGGTACAGGTCCATGCGCTGCTCGCCGCTCTCCACATACGCCGGGTCAATGCTGGCCGCCACGGACAGGTCGGCGGTGCAGTCGGTCTGGTCCGGCTTGCGCTCGCCCCGCTCCTCCAGCACCGCGTCCTCCAGCAGCTTGAGATACATGTCGTAGCCCACGCTCATGAGGTGGCCGGACTGCTCTGCGCCCAGCAGATTGCCGGCGCCGCGGATCTCCAGGTCGCGCATGGCGATCTTGAAGCCGGAACCGAACTCCGCGAAATCGCGGATGGCGTTGAGCCGCTTCTCCGCCACCTCCGTGAGCATCTTGCCCGGCCGGAAGGTGAAGTAGGCAAAGGCATGCCGCCCGCTGCGGCCCACGCGGCCCCGGAGCTGGTGGAGCTGCGCCAGGCCGAAGCGGTCGGCGTACTCCACGATCAGGGTGTTCACGTTGGGGATGTCGATGCCCGTCTCGATGATGGTGGTGCATACCAGGATGTCGATCTGCCCGTCGGCCATGCGCTGCATGACCTCGCCGAGCTGCTCCTCATTCATCCGGCCGTGGGCCACCGCCATGCGGGCCTCCGGCACACGCTGGGCGAGCTTCGCCGCGGTCTGCTCGATGGATTCCACATGGTTGTGCAGATAGTAGACCTGGCCGCCCCGGGCCAGCTCCCGCCGTATGGCGTCGTCGATGACGGGCTCGGCGTATTCCATGACAAAGGTCTGCACCGGATAGCGGTCCTGGGGCGGCTCCTCCAGGGTGGACATATCCCGCAGGCCGGACAGGGCCATGTTGAGGGTCCGTGGGATGGGGGTGGCCGACAGGGTCAGCACATCCACGCCCTTGGAAATCTCCTTGAGCCGCTCCTTGTGGCTGACGCCGAAGCGCTGCTCCTCGTCCACGATCAGAAGGCCCAGGTCCTTGAATTCCACGCCCTTGCCCAGCAGCTTGTGGGTGCCGATGATGAGATCGACGGATCCGGCGCGCAGGGCGGCCAGGGTGCGCTTCTGCTCCGTGGCAGTGCGGAAACGGGAGAGCACATCCACATTGACGGGGAAGCCCGCAAAACGGCGGATGGCGGTGGCGTAATGCTGCTGGGCCAGCACCGTGGTGGGCACCAGGATCGCCGCCTGCTTGGAGTCCAGGATGGCCTTCATGGCCGCCCGCAGGGCGACCTCCGTCTTGCCGAAGCCCACGTCGCCGCACAGCAGCCGGTCCATGGGCGTCGGGCGGCACATATCGCCCTTGATCTCCTCGGCGCAGCGAAGCTGGTCGTCGGTCTCGGCATAGGGGAAGCCCGCCTCAAACTCCGCCTGCCATGGGGTATCCGGGGAGAAGGCGTAGCCGGGCAGACGGGACCGCTCGGCATAGAGCCGGACCAGCTCGTCGGCCATATCCCGCACCGCCTTCTTGGTCCGGGCCTTGGTCTTGGCCCAGGCGTCGCCGCCCAGGCGGTTGAGCTTGATCGCGTGATCCTCCCCGGCGCCGATGTATTTGCTCACCATGTCCAGCTGGGTGGCAGGGACGTACAGCACGTCCGTGCCCTGGTAGGCGATCTTCACATAGTCCTTCAGCGCCCCGTCCACCCGGATCTGCTCCATGCAGACATAGCGGCCGATGCCGTGGTGCTCGTGCACCACGAGATCCCCCGGCGACAGGTCGGCGAAGGAGCTGAGCTTCTGGCGGTTTGTGGCGCCGCGGCCCTTGGCGGCGGGTCGGGCTTTGCGGGTCTCGCGGCGAACAAGCTGGCCCTCGGCCAGCACCGCCAGGCGGATCTCCGGGTATTCCATGCCGGCTTGGAGCCCGCCCTCCACCAGGAAGATCTGGCCCGGCGCGGGAAGCCGGTCGCACGGGAACATCAGGTGCGCCCGGATGCCCCGGGCGGAGAGCAGCTCCTGCAGATTCTCCGCCCGCAGCCGGCTGGCGCACAGCACCATGGCGCTGTAGCCGTTTTTCTGATAGTGGTCCAGGTCCGCGGCGGCGGCGTCCAGGTTGCCGCCGTAGGAGGGCAGCTGTTTGGCCGTGACGCCCAGCAGCTGCTTCGGCTGCAGGGCCGCCGGGAAGGCCCCGGAGAGGAAGGAATCGAAGAAAACGCAGAAATCCTCCGTCAAGCCACCGCAGAATTCCTCCCAGTCCCTGCGGAAGTCGCACAGCTCCCCGGCCAGGGTGCCCGAGGCAAGCATGGAGTCGAGGTAGAGCCCCAGCTCCTCGGTCCGGCTGCGCTCGGCGCGGCGCAGGTTGCCGTGATCGCAGAAATAGATCGCGCTTCCGGCGGGAATATAGTCCGCCAGCGTGGCAAATTCGGGGTAGATAAGCGCCATATACCGGTCCGCCGCCGGGAAGCTCAGCCCCTGCTCCAGGGTCTCGGCGTCCGCCTCCAGGGTGGCGATCAGGGCAGCGTTCGGCTTCCTGCGGCGCTTTTGCCGGGCGGTCATGGCGCGCAGATCCTCGCACAGACCGGCGATCCCGCCGGGATGGAGCTGGGGCAGGGTCTCGGCCACGGGCAGCACGGTCATCTGCTCGATGTTTTCCGTCCTGCGCTGGGTGAGCGGATCGAAGGTCCCCATGGCGTCGAGGTTGTCGCCGAAGAACTCGATGCGCACCGGGCTGTCCATGGCGGGGGAATAGACGTCCAGGATGCCGCCGCGCACGCTGAACTGGCCCACGCCCTCCACGAGCTGGGAGCGGCTGTAGCCGCACAGCGTCAGACGGCGGGTGAGCTCGGCGAGGTCATAGTCCTCGCCGATGCGCAGCTGCACCGCGCTGCCGGAGAGCACCGCCGGCGGCACTGTGCGCAGGCTCGCGGCCTCCACCGAGGCCACCAGCAGGGGGATCTCCCCCCGGGACATCCCGTGCAGCACCCGCAGGCGCTTCTGCTCCCAGCCGCGGGATGCGGCGGAGGCGTCGTAGAAGGTCAGCTCCCGGCCCGGCAGCACCGTCGGCGCAGTCCCGAGCAGGGCCTCCAGCTCCTGGGCGATGCGGGTCGCGGCCAGATCGTCCTGGCAGAGCACCACCGTATTCCGGTCGCTGTGGGCATGCATTGCGGCGATGATATGGCTGCGGCAGATCTGCGCCGCGCCGGACACCGCGGCATGCTCCCGCCGACCGTCTGCTCGGCGCAGGGCCTTCATCGCCTCCAGCGGGTCCAGAGCATTGAGCAATGGTTGCATACTTCCTCCATTCGATGTTTGACAATTATAGACCGTATACGCAAACGGCCGCAAAGACAGCATCCGGATCCCCCCGCTGAACGCGGAGGGATCCGGGGATGATTACATTCCGTTGAAGCGGTTCATGGCCTGCTGGACGCCTTCCTCGATGACGGTCTGCGCCGCCTCCACCGCCCGGGCCACCACGGGCTCGAGCAGCTTCTCCTCCTGGGCGCTGAAGCTCGAAAGCACCCAGTCGGCCAGGTCATAATCCGGATGGGGCTTCTCCCCCACCCCGATCTTGATGCGTGGAAAGCTCTGGCAGCCCAGCTCGGCGATCAGGGACTTGACTCCGTTGTGACCGCCGGCGGAACCGTCGGGCCGGACGCGGAGCTTGCCCACGGGCAGGGAGATATCGTCGAAGATCACCAGGATGTGCTCCGGCGGGATCTTGTAGTAGTCCGCCAGGGGACGCACCGCCTGGCCGGAGAGATTCATATAGGTCATGGGCTTGACCAGCAGCACCTTCTGCCCGCCCAGCTCGCAGAAGCCGGTCAAAGCCTTGAGGCGCAGGCGGTCGGCACGGCAGCGCCGGGTGCTGCACAGCAGGTCGATGGCGCGGAAGCCCACGTTGTGGCGGCTCCGCTCATATTTTGTCCCGGGGTTGCCCAGTCCCACCAGCATCCATCCCGCCGAGGGTTTGCGCAGAAGCATGGCTCAGAACAGGCTGGAGATGGGCGTCTCGTTGTAAATACGGGTGATGGCCTTGGCAAACAGGGGGCTGACGTCCAGCTGACGGATCTTGCCGCCCTTGCAGTGCTCGGGCAGGGGGATCGTGTTAAGCAGCATGACCTCCTTGAGGGGGCTGGCCTGGATGCGCTCGAAGGCGGAGCCGGAGAGCACGCCGTGGGAGGCGCAGGCATAGACCTCCTTCGCGCCGTTGTCGATCAGCGCCTGGGCAGCGTTGCACAGGGTGCCGGCGGTGTCGATCATATCGTCGTAGAGGATGCAGACCTTGTCCTTGACGTCGCCGATGACGTTCATGACTTCGCAGAAATTGGCCCGCTGGCGGCGCTTGTCCACGATGGCGAGGCCCATATGTACCTTGGCGGCAAAGGCGCGGGATCTGGTCACGGAGCCCACGTCCGGGGAGACGACCACGATGTCGTCGTGATTGTAGGCGGGAGTATCAAACTTCTGCAGGTAGTATTTGACAAACACGGGGTTGCCCAGCATATTGTCCACAGGGATATCGAAGAAGCCCTGGATCTGGGCGGCATGCAGGTCGAGGGTGAGCACACGGTCGGCGCCGGCGGCGGTGATCATGTTCGCCACCAGCTTGGCGGAGATGGGATCGCGGCCCTTGGCCTTGCGATCCTGACGGGCATAACCGAAATAGGGAATGACTGCCGTGATGCGGCCCGCGCTGGCGCGGCGGAACGCGTCCATCATGATCAGCAGCTCCATGAGATTGTCGTTGACCGGCTTACAGGTGGGCTGAACGACGAAGACGTCACAGCCGCGGACAGACTCGTAGACAGAGACGGAGACCTCGCCGTCGGCGAAGGATTTGACCTCCACCTCGCCGATGTTCAGCCCCAGCTCCTCGCAGATTCCTTTGGCGAATTCGGGGTGTGCGTTGCCGCAGAACACCTTGATTTCCTTGCCGTGTGCGATCATAGAAAAATACCTCTCTTACATATATGGTGTGGATTCCTGTTTGCATGGAGACTCTTTTTCATTTCTTTCTGTCCCGGCGGACAGACTGACGAACCCTGGCGGCGGCCTGGGCCTGCGGGGGCACGTCCCGGGTGAGGACGGTGCCGGCACTGACGGATGCGCCGCGTCCGACGCTGACAGGGCCTGCTGCGGTGACGCCCGCGCCGATGATCGCATCCTCTTCCAGATGGACGGCGCCGTCTGCGCATGTCATGCCGGGGCCGATGACGCAGCCGCGGCCCGCGCTGAGCTCGCGCAGGGCGCACCGGGCGCCGACGCGGACGGCCTCGTCCAGGCTCACGCTGCTGAGCTCCGTCCCGCTGCCCACGCGCACCCGGCTCTCAAGCCGGCTGCCGGAGCGGATGCAGGCATAGGGCCCCACGGCGCAGTCGCTGCCGAGGCGGCAGTCGCTGAGCTGGGAGGCGTTGATGCGGCAGCCCGCGCCGAGCTGCGCATTTTCCAGCAGGGCATTGGGCCCGATGACGCAGTCCTCGCCGATGACCGAGGCGCCGCGGATCACGGTGCCGGGCATCAGCACGGCGCCCGCGCCGATCTGAACCCCGGGATCCACATGACAGCTCATCTCATCCCAGATCTGCACACCCTGCGCGCGCAGTGTGCGCACAGACGCGCGGCGCAGCTCATCGCAGACCTCCGCCAGCTCCGCCCCGTCGGACACCGGCCGGATCCCGGCCAGCTGGCCGCAGGGGCTGCCGCGGGTCAAAAGAAACCGGCTGAACGAAAAATCCTCCTCGTCCAGCGCAGTCATCAGTTCATCGCAGCCCACCTGGCAGGCGCAGGGTGCACGCATTTCCCCCTCCCCCGGCAGGCACACACAGGCGCCGGTGATGACCAGGACCTGCGTCTCCTCCTCCGGAGCGCTGGACAAAAACACATGCAGGGGATTGCCCGCCTCGCGGTCAGCGCAGACGGTCAGCTCGCACCCCGCCGGAAAGCAGAGCTTTGCCTCGGATACGAAGCGCTCCTGGCAAACCAGCAGCCACCGCTCCACCCCGCGCCCTGCCAGGGCATGGGTCAGCCACCGCAGCAGCGGAGTGCCCATGGCCAGCTCCAGCGCCAGTGGTCTGCGGCGCCCGGTGCGGGTCGGATCATTCGAGATCACGATAACGGCGGATCTGCTTTGCAAGGCGAAGCGCCCCTTTCTTGCTCCGTGCATCGGCACGGATGCTCTTTTATATTATATCAGACTGAAAACAGCTTGTACACCCGGCAAAGCGCCGAAAAAGCGGGGCACACTTTGGAAAACTTGTGGATTTCGTCGCACGCCCTCCCGGCGGCGTTAAAAATTCCTGGAATCAAATACCGAATCCGGCAGGACCTCCGAGAGCTCCACCAGCAGTCGGCTGTAGCCGCCGCTGCGGTCCACCGCCACGGCGGGCCGATGCAGCCGATCCTCAGCGCGGTCGCAGGGAACGCACAGTGAGGCGGAGAACTCCCCCGCCGGGGTGCACTCCAGCAGCAGCACGCCGCCATGCGCCTCGGCAATGGTCTGCACTCTGCGCAGGCCCAGGCCCAGGCCGTGGCTGTCGCCGGGGATCGGCGGCCGTGTGAAGGCGCCGGACAGATCCGGCAGCTGCACCCCCTCTTCCACGGGGTTCTGCAGGCTGATCAGGCACTGGTTGCCCCGCAGCTGCGCATGCAGGGTCACGGTGCTGCCCGCGGGGCTGTAGCGGATGGCGTTGGACAGCAGGCTCAGCACCGCCTGCTCCAGCAGATCCGCATCCACCGAGGCGTACATCCGCCGCTCCGGCAGTCCGACGGAAAGCTGTCTTCCGGCGGCCGCGACAAGGCCCCGCAGCCGCTGCTCCAGGTCCTGGAGCCAGAGCCGGAGGTCCGTGCGCGCCGGCGAAAAGCCGCGCTGCCCGGCATGCAGATCCGATAGGGACGCGCTCATCCGCAGCAGGCGGTAGAAATCCCGGTTCAGCCGGGCAGTCCCGGCCTGGATCTGCGGATCCTCCAGCGCCTCCAGCCGTTCAAACAGTCCGCGGGCGGTGAACATGATATCGTCCACCGGACCGGACAGAACGCGATGGATCTGCCCGACGGCGTCATAGCTCAGCGCCGGGCGGAGCTGCTCCAGCACAAGCACGGTATACTCGCCCCAGGGGCAGACCCGGGCGCTGACGGAAGGGCCCAGGGCGGGCAGTGAAAGCATCTGCATCCCGGCCAGGTCCCCGGGCGACATGCCCTCGGGCAGGAGCGCGCCGACGTCCATGCCCGGCTCTAATCCGAACCGCCGGGCCGCCTCGCTGCGCCAGACCACCGCTCCGTCCCGGACGGCTGCGGCGGCGCAGCCGGCAATATTGAGTATCTGCAGCAAATCTCGATCCATCGAATCCCCTCCTTCGCTATCTTATGCACAATCGAAAAAGGTAACCAACGAAGTTTTTCCATTCTGCTTTTTTTCCATCATATCCTGTTTTCCCGAAAAAAGCAAGGCCCGCTGTGTGCGCCTTTGCCGGCTCGCCCGGCAGGCGTCCTGCCCGCAGGCGTCGCCCCGCCGGGATGGACGGCGTCCGCCCTGCGGAGCGGCGGAAACCGGTATGCAGAAGGCGGCGCAGATTCCGGGAAAGTCGCAAACGCAGTGATTGACAATCCCTTCCCGGCGGGATTATAATTATTATGGAAGTGTGTGTTCAAACGGGAAAAACCATTCAGCAATACGCATCTTGTAAAAGGAAAGAAGGAAGATTTCAATGAAAAAGCGCATACTGAGCATGCTGCTTGCGGTGTGCCTGCTGATCAGTCTGCTTCCCATTCTGCCCGCGGCGGCTGCCGAGGGCGATATCCCTGAGAAGCTGTACATCTCCGCGTCCACGGAGGGCAATATCCCGACGCAGATCGACGTGTATCCCGACCCCTCCGGGGCGCAGAACCAGTACCACCTCTATCTGCCCGGCAACGCAGAGGCGGACAGCTGCTGCCTCTCCTGGGACGGCGGTCTGACCGCCTATATGGACGGCAGGAGTTACACCAGCGGTTCCCTTCCCATCCCGGAGCCCGGCGAATCGGAGGCGGTCACCTTCTCGAAGAGCGGAACGATGAAAACCTTCAACATCCTGACCTATCAGGGCTCGGAGGCCGTGCATCCGATCTTCTTCGAGCTCGACGAGACCCAGGGCACCATCGCCGCGATGCTTGAAAACAAGAACAACACCTGCAAGGGCTCCGTCATCATCGACGGCAAGCGCCTGGCCCTGGAGCAGATCAAGGGCAGAGGAAACGCCACCTGGCGCGACGACAAGGAGAAGAAGCCCTTCAATTTCAAGCTGGCAAAGTCGGAAAAGAAGCTCCAGCTGTCGTGGATCGACTGCGAGAAGACCAGAAAATGGACCCTGCTGTCCAATGTCAACGACCGCAGTCTGCTGCGCAACAAGGTCGCCTATGACCTGGCCCACCAGATGGGCATCGGCTTTGACAGCGCGGCGGTGGATATCTGGCTGAACGGCGTCTATTGGGGCACCTATCAGCTGACGCCCAAGACCGACGCCTACGTCGCCGACGGCGGCTTCCTGCTGGAGGACAACAACATCGTCGATGATGAAGATCCCTCCTTCAATATGGGCGGCATGATCATCAATATCAAGGAGATGGGCGACAACCTGATCGCAGCGGAGGGCGGCGACCCGGACAACCCCAGCTCCCAAAGCATCCAGGCGGTCAAGAGCAAGATCCAGAGCTATTTCCAGGATGTATGGAACGCCATGTCCGCCAGCAACGGCACGAACAGCAAGGGCGTCTACTATACCGATTATTTCGATATGGACTCCATGGCGGCGTTCTACCTGCTGCATGAGTTCATCAAGAACCTGGAGGTGGACGGCGGCAGCATCTTCCTGACCCGCAACGGCATGGCAGACAGTGACAAGCTGATCGCCGGCCCCGCCTGGGACTATGACAACTCCATGGGCTACAACGGCTCCAACGGCTCCATGGCCGCCGGCGGCAGCGGCTGGCCGCGCAACGCGCCGCTGAACTATGCCTCCCTGTCCGTGGGCAACTGGTACATCACCGGCAGGAACCGCGGCAAGCTCTTCGGCACCCTGAGCAAGCATGAGGATTTCCTGGAAAAGACCCATGAGGTTTACAACCGGTATGCCGCCCTCTTTGACGACGTGCAGCAGAACGTCCGGCGGCAGGCGGCGCTGATCGAGGACTCCGCCGAGATGAACTTTGTCCGCACCGTGAAGGAGGACAAAAACAACTTCGATTTCCCCCAGCATAACACGACCTTTGACGAGGGCACCGACTATGCGGTGACCTACAAGGAGGCCCAGGTCTGGCCGGAGTATGTCGACAATCTGGTCACCTACACCGCCGGCCGCGCCCGGTTCTTCCACGACCAGATGTACGTGGAGAACACCTGTGAGCACGACTATCAGGCCGTCGTCACCCCGCCCACCTGCACCGAGGCGGGCTTCACCACCTATACCTGCTCCAAGTGCGGCGACAGCTACGTGGGCGACGAGGTCGACGCCCTGGGCCATGATTTTGTGGACGGCGTCTGCTCCCGCTGCGGCACCGAGGCGATCAAGGCCACCTTCGTATGCGGCGAGGGCGTCAGCATCACCACCTATGACAGACAGGATCTGACAGGCGCCCATGAAAACGCCGCCGAAGCCTATCCCCGTGACAGCGCCACAGGCGCGATCGACGTCTCCGGCGAGGGCCAGGTCAACTTCGTGGTGAACGTGGCAAACGGCTACAAGCTGGAGAGCGTCACCGCCGAGCCCGCGGCCAACTATAAAAACTTCAAGCTGCCCGACGAGACCCTGGTGCCCAACGGCTACCGCATCACCAAGATGATCGGCGACGTCACCGTGACGGTCACGACCAGCGAGGCAGGCCCCTGCGAGCACGAATATGAAGCAGTCGAGACGCCCGCGACCTGCACCGCCCAGGGCTTTACCACCTCTACCTGCTCCAAGTGCGGCGACAGCTACGTGAGCGACTACACAGCGAAGATCCCGCACAACTATGTGGGAGGCACATGCACCGTCTGCGGCGAAAAGCTGCTGAATGTGACGATTTCCTGCGGCGAGGGCGCCTCCGTCACCGTGCTTGAGACCCAGAAGCTCGACGGACCGAAGACGGAGAACGCGACGCAGGCAAACCCCCGCGACGGCGACAGCGGCCTGATCGACTGCTCCGGCGAAGGCCAGGTGAACTTCGTTGTCAATCTTGCGGAGGGCTATGAACTCGAGAGCGTCACCGCCGAGCCCGCCGGGTCTTACAAGAACCTCAAGGGCCCCGCCGATACCGGCATTGAAAACGGCTACCGCGTCACCAAGGTCAAGGGTGATTTCACCGTCACGGTGACGGCGAAAAAGCCCGGCGAGCCCGTCTGCGAGCATGACTACCAGGCTGTCGTGACCGAGCCGACCTGCGTGGATGCGGGCTACACCACCTACACCTGCTCCAAGTGCGGCGACAGCTACGTTTCGGACGAGGTCCCCGC
>CADBKB010000016.1 GCA_902795095.1 Oscillospiraceae bacterium | reverse complement strand
GGCGGCCTCCAGAGCCTCGGCGGCAGCGTCCACCTCTTCCTGGGTGGCGTCGGGATTCTCTTCCACAGCCTTGGCCGCAGCCAGCGCCTCATTCAGCGCGGCCAGGGATTCGGCGGTGTAGATATCCGTATGTGCGGCTTCGGCTTCGGCGGTCTCGATGGCGGCCTCCAGGGCGGCCTTATCGACGGTGGCGCCGGCCTCCTTGACAAACTGCAGCTCATTGAGCTCCGCGATGGAGGCGGTGCTCTCGGTCAGGAATTCCAGATAGATGGCCTGCTTGCCCTTGAGCACAGCGGTGTTGGTGATCTGGCCCTCCACGGTATGGGCCTCGGCGTTCTCGCCGGTGAGGGCAATCGTGCCGATCAGCGTCTTCGGCTGCTCGGGATCGGCGTAGCTTTCCTTGGCGTCGGAGGCGTAGATATTGACGGTGCCCGCGCCGAGCTCCTTCAGGGTCAGCACCAGCTTCAGCGAATCGCCGGAGGCGAGACCGTCGCCGAAGTTGTAGTACTTGTAGCCGACCCAGGTGTGGTTCTTCAGATTGCTCACGCCGTACCAGTTGTCGCGCTCGGCGGCGGGGTCGAAGTTCAGCGCGTCGTTGGTGGCGATGACGGGGCCCGCCGCGCTCCACCAGCTGCCGCCGGTGGTGGGCAGGGCGTAGCAGAAGGAGGCCGCATACAGGCGCTCATAGGGATCCAGACCCTCGGTGCGGAAGCCCTCGGAGGTGAACTCCGCCTGATCGATCTTCAGCTTGCCCGCTTCGTCGAAGTAGACGTTGAGCTTCACAGCCATGGACTGGCGCTTGGAGCTCTTGTTGGTGTCGCGGTGGTAGATCTGGTACCAGTCGTCGCCGGCCTGGATCATACCGCCGTGGTTGTTGCCGCCGAAGTAGGTGTAGGTGGTGGAACCCGCGGCGTAGGGATCGGCCACCAGCTCGCCCTTGTTGTCGATGATCACGCCGCCGTACTCCCATTCGCTGCCCAGGGCGGGGTCGCCGAAGGGGTTGTCGCTGGTGGCGTAGCCGATCTCGGACAGGTAGCCGTTGGAGTCGCCCTCCAGCGGCTTGGACCGGGCGTAGCTCAGCACATAGGTGTCGTCGATCTTCCGGATGGACGGGCCTTCGAAGAAGTAGAACGGCGCGTCGCCCTTGGAGAACATGGTGTTCAGGCCCTCCACGGTCCCGTTCACGCGGGGGC
Source organism: Oscillospiraceae bacterium (assembly GCA_902795095.1). Next base: position 17,187 of record CADBKB010000016.1, on the reverse strand, counting down.
TGTGGGTGGTGCCGTCGATGATGGTGACGGTCTCGGGATCCAGCTCCGCGGCCCAGCCGGAGCGGTCGGCCTCCACGGACCAGTACAGGTACATCCGCTGGTGGCCGTTCTCATCCAGCTCGTCATCCACGAGCACCGCGGGGTCGAAGCCCCAGCCGATGAAGTGGGGATCGGTGAAGGGACCGCCCGGGGTGTCGCTGGTGGCGGCGAAGATGAACGAGCGGGGGTTGGCCTCGGACAGGAAGCCGATGAGGGTGTATTTTTCCGTGGTGGGGTTGTAGACCACATCCGGCGCGTAGAACAGGTGGCCGGACTGGATGTGCAGGATCTGGTCGGCGCCGTTCTGATCCACATAGGGGATGCCGTCGAGGTCCGTGGTCTTGATGGCCAGGCCCTCATAGCGCCAGTTCGTCAGATCGGTCAGCGGGGCGGACCACACCACGTGATCCGGGCCGCAGTAGAAGCCCGTGGTGTCATGGGAGCCGTAGACGTACATCCGCTCCTCGCCGGTTTCGGGATCTGGGAAGATCCTGGGCTCGCCGTCGGGGATGCGCTCCCACATGGGCAGGTAGGGGTTCGCGGCCTGCACGCCGTCGTCGGGGATCTCCACCGGCTTGTTGGGCTCGACGGGTCTGCGCTCCAGGGCGGCAATGGCCTCGTTCAGCGCTGCGGCGGCGTCGTCCAGCGCCTGCTGTGTCTGGGCCTGCGCCAGGGCGGCGTTGGCCTGCGCCAGGGCGGCGTCCAGGGCGGCGAGGGTCTCGTCGGTGTACAGCTCCCGCCGGACGGCACCGGCGGCGCGGATGGCGGCGCGGATGGCGGTCTTGTCCAGCTTGACGGAGGGGCCGCTGCCGGTGAGCTCGTACAGCCGGATGGAGCTGCCGCTGTTCTGCGTATCCCAGCCGGAGCTGGAAACATAGCTCACGCTGAAGCCGGTCTCGGCGCCGGTCACATAGTAGACATAGGAGCTGGTGGAGTTGACATAGAGGGTGTAGGCGCTGTCCTCCGCGGTGCGCTCTGCCAGGGACCAGGTGTAGTACCGGGAGCTGGCGGCGTCGAAGGTGCCGAGCTGCAGCGTGGCGGTGCCGCCGGAGCCGCGCCGGATGTTGCGGCCCTCGGCGTCGGAGATGAGATACAGCTCTCTTCCGTCCGTGGGGGCGGCCACGCCCTGGGCCTCGTCGAAGGTCCAGAGCATATCCTCGGTGACCTCGCTGGTGATGACGTCGGCGTCGACGGTGACAGGCGTCGCGCTGAGGCTGCCCTGGGCGTTGGTGTTGGCGCTGAGGGCATAGGCGTCGTCCGCCACGACCACATAGGTCTTGCCGGGCTCAAAGCTCTCGGCCAGGCGGTATTCCAGCACAGGCTCCGTCTTGCTGAAGCCGAGCTTGTTCAGCTTGACGAGCTCGGTCTCGGAGCTGCCGTCGGCGGAGAGGAACTCCAGATAGATGCCCTTCCTGCCGGTGAGTCCGGCGGGATCCAGGGAGATGTCGATCTCGTGCTCCTCGGCGTCCTCGCCCGTCAGCTCCTGGGTGCCGATGAGGGTCTTCGGCTTCTCCGTGTCCTCATAGTTTGCCTTGGGATCGCTGGCGTAGACATTGACGGTGGCGAGGGCGAATTCCTTCAGGGAAAGGGTCAGCGTCACCTCGCCGCCGCCCACGCCCTGGCCGAAGTTGAAGTACTTGTAGCCGAGCCAGGTGCGGTTGCGGATCTGCTCGATGGGATACCAGTCGCCGTGCTCGCCGTTGGCGTCATAGTTGCCGTCGGTGGTGCAGTTGAAGACCGGGTAATCCCCGTAGAACACCCAGTCGCCCCAGGACCAGGTGACGTACTGTCCGCCGATCTTATAGCAGGCGATGGCGGCATAGTAGTTCTGATAGGGATCCAGGCCGTCGGCCTGCACGCCCTGGGAGGTCATCTCCACCTGCTGGATGATGGGATGGCCGTCGGTCTCGTCGAATTCCATGGTGAACGGCTCGATCAGCGACTGGCGCTTGATGCCGTTGCCGGTGGCTCTGTGGTATACCTGGTACCACTGGTCGCCCACCTGCACCATGCCGCCGTGGGTGTTCTGACCGTAGAAGGTATCGATGTAGTCGGGATTCTCGGGATCCTCGGCGTAGGGGTTGGCCACGTTTTCGCCCAGGTTGCTGACGATCACGCCGCCGTAATGCCATTCGTCGCGGAGCGCCTCCACGGGGTAGTTGGGATCGCCGTAGGGGTTCTTGGAATAGGCCCAGCCGATCTCGGCGAGCTTGCCGTTGCCGGTATTCTCGGGGTTGGTCGGGGCCGAGCGCTGATAGGACAGCAGATACCAGTCGTTGACCTTGCGGATGGAGGGACCCTCGAAGAAGTGGAACGGCGCCAGGTTCTTGGAGAGCATCGTCGCCTTGGCGGAGACGGTCTCGTCCGCGTCGGTCTTGAAGGTATCGGGATAGTGCAGGGTGCCGGGGATGACGCTCATGCCGTTGTCGGGATCGAGCTGGCAGGCGTAGCCGTCGCGGCCGCTCTCGGTGGAATAGTAGAGGTAGACCTTGTGCTTTCCGTTCTCGTCCAGCTCGTCGTCCACCAGGGCGGCGGGATCGAAGCCGTCGCACACGTACTTCGGATCCGTGAAGGGGCCCGCGGGGCTCTTGCTGGTGGCAACAAAGATCTTGTTGTCCGGATTCGGGAACAGGAACATGTAATAGGTCTCGTTGTCGGGATAGTAGATGACGTCCGGGGCGAAGAGCACGCGGCTGGTGTTCTCCTCCATGACCTGCTCGTTGCCCTCGGCGTCGGTGTAGGTCACACCCACCAGGGCGGAGGTGTCGATCAGCGTGTTCTCAAAGCGCCAGTCGGTCAGATCGTCCAGCGGGGCGGACCAGGTGACATGGTCCTTGCCGCAGTAGCCGTAGGCGTCGCTTCTGCTGTCATGGGAGCCGTAGATGTACAGCCGCTGCTCGCCGCTGGCGGGATCGGTGAAGACTCTGGGCTCGCCGTCGGGGATGTGCTCCCACATCGGCAGGTAGGGGTTGGCCACATTGGCCTTGTCCACCTCGGGCGCTTCCGGATCCGCCGCGAGGGAGACGGCAGGAAGCATGCTCAGAAGCATCACGAGGCAGATGAGCCACGCAATGCCGCGTTTGGTTTTTCTCATTTTGCTCCTCCTTTGAATCTTAACGGGTTTGTGCGGTAATGTGTTCCGAGGGAATCATCACGCTCCTTCCTTATAAAAAATGTACAGGATGTTCATTCATCTTAATATTATAAAGTACAATTTGTGCAAAATCTTCAGATAAAATGCAAATTATATTTGATTATCGGATGTTAATGTGTTATTATATAAACAGATTAAATAAGGAGGGGTGGGCATGCAGATCAAGGAGCGCACAAAGAAGTCTTTCGCGGACGCGCTGATCCAGATGCTGGAAACGATGCCGCTGGAGAAGGTCCGCGTCACAGCCCTGTGCAAGCGCTGCGGTACGGTGCCGGCCACCTTCTATTATTATTTCCGGGATAAGTATGACCTGGTATCCTGGATCTATCTGCAGGATATCTCCACCGGTCCAGAGGACGGACCGCCGGACTTCAGCCCCGACAGCCTTGCGGTGGTGAACGAACGGCTGCACAAGCGGAAGACCTTCTATCAGAAGGCGTTCTCGGATCAGTCCCAGAATTCCCTCCGGGAATACATGCAGACCATCATGATCCAGGGCGCCCGGGATGTGTACAAGTCGGTCACCGGCGAGGAGATGCCCCGGCGGGAGCTGGTGGAGGTCAAGTACTATGTGCTGGGCATCATCGAGCTGTTCCGGGATTGGCTGTTCGACGGCGGCACGGAGCTGGAGGATATCGGCTATATGGTGGTGGCAAAAAAGCCGGAGCTTCTGCAGACACTATTCGAGCGATTTTCGCAAGCACTCGGGCCTGCGCCGCAGGCGGAATCATAAACAGCAGCGCAAAAACGCACCGGCAAAGCCCAAGATGGCTTGGCCGGTGCTTCTGTTTGCGGCATCCTGCGGACGGATCGCGGGGCGGGAACAGGGATTCACGAATAAAACCGAAAACCGGAAGAATTGCGGAGCATTTCCGCAATTCTTCCGGTTTTTTCCGCAAAATCAGCAATTATGCGGCTGCGCCGCGCTATGCAACGATGGGAATCAGAAGCATCATGCCCGCGGGGGCCACATCGGCGTCCATGTCGTTGGCGATCTGGATGGCGCTGACGGTGGTGCGCAGCTCCTTGGCGATGTCCCAAAGGGGGGCGTCGGCCTCCAGGGTGCGGATGACCACGGCGGGGCGCTCCTCCCGGGGGCCCTCCCGCAGCTGGGCGGCGCAGATGCTCTGCCGCGGGCGCTCATCGTACCAGCGGGCATGCACCGCCACGGGGATGCGCAGCTCGATCCGGCCTGCGCCGGGGGCGGCAAAGACCGTGCCCTCGATCCCGGCCTCCGCCCGGCACAGGGCGGGGGCGGCGCTCACCTGCTGATCAAAGCAGGCGCTGCCCTCCGCCCGGCGGCAGGCGCCGGTCTCGTCCCGATAGAGCAGGCAGATCTGTACCGGCGCGCGGATCCGGCAGGCGCCGTCGCGGCTTTCGATCTGGGGCGTGCCGGGGAAGACGTCCACGGCCAGGATCTCCCGGGCCCGGCCGGGGAGCTCCGGAGCCAGGTCCTGCCGCAGGGTCCGGATGTCCAGCATGGGCGTCAGCTCTACGCTCTGGGTCCGGGTCTGAAGCTCGCCCCGCAGGGCGTAGGCGTCCTCCACGATGGGCACGGCGACGGTCTGGCGCACAATGCACTGCAGCTCGATCCCCGCCTCCACCGCGACGCCGCCGTCCTCCGCCAGAGCCTCCGCCGCGGTGAGCTGGGGCAGGATCTCCGCGCTCTGCTCATCATAGCTGCCTGCCAGGTCGATGAGCTGGGAGAAGGGCATGGCCAGCTCGCCTGCGCACAGCTCGCCCGCCGGGGTCTCGTAGAGCAGGCTCAGATGCAGGGTCCCCTTGCATACGGCCTGGCTGCCGCTGAGCTTGGCGTCGCTGATCTCGCACCGCGTCCGGGTATGCACGATCCGGGCGGCCTCCGGCGCTCCGGCGGCCAGGGGCAGGGTATCGCGCAGCAGCATCGTTTTCTGCGCGCATTCGCGCACCAGGCGCATGGGGTATTCCCGCAGCCGCAGCTGCACCCGGCGGTCCCGGCCCTCCGGCCGGAAGCAGGTCTGCTCCCGGGGCGCCCAGGCCCACAGGGTCAGATGCAGCACCACCCGGACACCCGCCTTCCGCGCCCCCAGAAGCTGGGCCTCCGCCCCGGCGACGCGGCAGCGCACCGCGCAGGACGTCGCCTCCGGCGCCACGCTGCGGCCCAGGGTGAAGGGCAGATAGACGCTCAGGGTCAGGGGCTCCGGCCGGTCGGCGGCTTCCAGCAGCACGCAGGCCTGCACGTCGCCGTTGAGGCTGAGATCGCCGTTTCCGCACTGCCGGGTGCGGACCACCGCGTCGGCGAGGGCGCCGATGATCCGGGTCGGATCTCCGGCGTCCTCCGGCACCGGGACCTCCCCCCGCACCTCCTGGGTCACCGTCTCATACAAAACGCAGTGCAGACAGGGGATCTGCACCGGTCGAAATTCCAGCTCCATTCCATCACTCCTTGTCCGTTCTACCCTAACGATATGCGGCAAGAAGCGGGAATATGCTATTTTTTCCCTGCCAGCGCCGCCCCCGCGGCCAGCAGTCCGAGACTGACGATCACCGTCAGCGCCCCGCCGCCCAGCAGCAGGCCGAGCAGCATCCCGAGGCCCGCCGTGATGAGGCAGACCCCCGCCGTCTGATACTTTCTGCACATAAAGCATGCCCCCCGCACAGCCTATGCGGGGGGCATGGGGATGTTTCATCGGATCCTGGCGGAGCGCACCAGGTAGCAGGCGCCCTCGTGCACCTGCACGGTCACGGGTCCCGCCCGGAAGGCGTTGCTCACGCCCAGGGAGTCGCCCCGGGCGATTCGGCCCCGGGACAGGTCGTACTCCCCGCCGCGGATGGACACCGTGGCCTCAGCCTCTGCGCTCAGCAGGGAGAAGAAGCGAAAGGCCCCCGGCGCCAGGCGGTGTGTGCCCGGGAGGAGAAAGGAGATCTCGTTGTCCGGGTCCAGGATCGCGCCGGCGCAGCCGCGGCGTGCGACAATCTCCAGAAGCTGCACCGCGGCGAGGAAATGGTCCTGCCGCCCGCCGGTGCAGCCGGTGAAGAGGATGCTGCGGAAGCCCAGAGCAAAGGCCTGCTCCCAGGCGGCCTGCAGATCCGTCAGATCCTTGCGCACCGGCAGCTGTACGGCGGGCACGCCCGCGGGAGCAACGCCGCCGCTGTCGCCGTCGCCGATGTAGTAATCCGGCGCGAAACCGGCGCTGCGGGCCGAGGATACGCCGCCGTCGGCGCACAGTACGGTGACGCGGCCGCGCCAGGGCGCCAGGAAGGACCAGTCGCGGTGATCCATGGCGCCGAAGATCAGGGCTGTTTCATTTCCCACTGCTTATACTCCTTTGCCTGTTCATACAGCCGCACGTAGCTGCGGTAGCGGGTGGGCTCGATCTCGCCGCGCTCCAGGGCGGCCGTCACCGCGCAGTCGGGCTCGCGCAGATGGGCGCAGTCCTGGAAGCGGCATTGGCCCAGAAACGGCGCGAAATCGGGGAAGGCATACTGCAGATCCTCCTTCAGGATCACATCCATCTGCTCCAGATCGAAGGAGGAGAAGCCCGGCGTGTCGCCCAGATAGGTGTCCGGCGCGATGCGGTAGAGCTCCACATGACGGGTGGTGTGGCGGCCGCGGCCCAGCTTCTCCGACACCTCGGCGGTGGGCACGGCATAATCCGGCGCCAGGGCGTTGAGCAGGCTGGATTTGCCCACGCCGGAGTTGCCGGTGAAGACGGCGGTTTTGCCCGCGATGCGGCCGCGCAGCTGCTCCACGCCCCGGCCCGTCACCGCGCTGGTGCGCAGCACGTCGAAGCCGGCGCGTTCATAGATCCCCGCCAGCGTGTCGCCGGGGTCAATATCGCATTTGTTGATGCAGATGAGACAGCGCACGTCCCGGGCGGCGGCGATGGCCAGCACCCGATCCAGAAGGAAGGGGTCCGTTACCGGGTTGCAGGCCGCCGCCAGCAGCACCAGCAGGTCCACATTGCTCACCGCCGGGCGCACGAAGCGGTTGCGCCGGGGGGCAATGGCGTCGACGGTGCCGCCTTTGCCGGCGCGGGAGAATTCCACCAGGTCCCCCACCAGGGGGCTTTGGCCCTGCTTGCGGAAGATCCCCCGGGCGCGGCATTCATGGATGCCGTCAGCGGCTTCTACATAGTAGAAGCCGCTGAGTGCTTTTACGATTCGTCCGGTCATGGCTGCCTCAGTCAAAGGTCATGGTGAAGGAGGTGTAGTACGAGTTGTCCACATAGACGTTGTAGGTCACGGTGCCGGAGCCCGTCAGGGCGATGTTGATGGAGTTCTCGCCGGGCTCCAGGTACTGGGTTTCGCCGCAGACCTCGCCGGTGGGGGCGCAGATCACGTCCACCGACACGGGCTCGGTATGGTCAGCCACGTTGACGGAATAGATCTTCGTGGTCATCTGTTCGCCGGCGCTGGGCTGATCGTCGGGCTGGGGCTGGGGCTGGGGCTCGGGCTCCGGCTCGGGCTCCGGCTCCGGTTCGGGTTCCGGCTCGGGCTCCTTCTCATCTTCCTTCGGCCCGCGGGAGATCTCCAGGGTGATGACCGTGCCCTCGGGCACCTCTTCGCCGGCCTTGACGCTCTGGCTGACGACGGTATCCTTTTCCTTGTCGCTGTCCACATAGGTGCGTTTGTAGTCGAGCTTGGCCTCGGTCAGGATGGCGATGGCCTTGGCCAGCGGCTCGCCCTCCACCGAGGGCACGGCGATCTTCGCCGCCTCGGGGCCGCGGCTGACATACAGGGTGACGGTCTGGCCCTCGGTCAGGGTCACGTCTGCGCTGGGCTCGGTGCGGATGACCCGATTTTCCTCCACAATATCGTCGAAAACGGTGACGATGCGGATGGTCAGATCCAGGTCCAGATTCTTCAGCAGCTTCTCCGCTTCGCTGGAGCGCATCTCCTGCAGATCCGGCATCTGGGTGCTCATCCGGCCCAGGCTGATCGTGAGCAGCACCCGGGTGCCCTCCGCCACCTGGGCGTTGGGCTTCGGAGACTGGTCTATGATGTGGCCGGCCTCATACTCGTCGCTGTATTCCTTGGTGTTCTCCACCAGGCGCAGGCCGGGATAGTCCGAGGCGGACAGATCGGCGAAGACCTTGTCGGTGAAATTGGGCACGGTGACGAGCTGCACGTCCTTCTTGCTGCAGGCGCTGGCCACCAGGACGATGATCAGAGCCAGCAGGACGATGGAGCCGACGATGAAGGCAATGTTGCGTATGCGCTTGCGCCGGGCGGCGCGGCGCTGCTCCTCCAGCTTGCGCAGGCGGGCGCGCTCCTCGCTGCGGCGCTCGGCGGGGGTCTTTTCCTGGATGCGGTTCGGCTTCGGCCGCGCCGGCGCGGCGGGAGCGCCCTTGAACTGGAACAGGACGGTGGGATCCTTGCGGAACTCCTCCAGATCGTAGAGCATCTCCGTGGCGGAGGCGTAGCGTTCATCCAGATTGGCGCACATGGCGTGCATGGTGATCTGCTCCAGGCCGCCGGGGATATTGGGATTGAGCTCGCTGGGCATGGGAGCGCCGGCGTTGATATGCTTGATGGCCACAGCCACGGGGCTCTCGCCGTCGTAGGGGGGACGGCCCGTGAGCATCTCATACATCACCACGCCCAGGGAGTAGATGTCGGTACGATTGTCCACCCGGCTGCCCTTGGCCTGCTCGGGGGAGATATAGTGCACCGAGCCCAGGGCCTCCCGGGTCAGCGTGTTCTGGGCGGACAGGACCCGGGCAATGCCGAAGTCGGCCACCTTCACGCTGCCGTTTTTCAGGATCATGATGTTGTGGGGCTTGATGTCCCGGTGGATGATGCCGCGGCTGTGGGCGTGCTCCAGCGCCTTGGCGATCTGGATGGAGAAATGCAGGGTCTCGCGCCAGTTGAGCACGCCCTTCTTCTCCATATACTGCTTGAGGGTGATGCCGTCGATCAGCTCCATGACGATATAGTCCGTGTCGCCGGACTGGGACACGTCGTATACCGAGACGATGTTGGGATGCGACAGCATGGCGACCGCCTGGGACTCCGCCCGGAAACGGCGGCGGAATTCCTCGTCGCTGGAGTATTCATCCTTGAGGATCTTGATGGCCACAAGCCGGTTGAGCCGGTGGCACTTTGCCTTATAGACGACGGCCATTCCCCCGGTGCCGATGACGTCGAGGATCTCATAGCGGTCGTCCAGCATTTTTCCTATGTAATTATCCATATACAACTCCTTTGCCGCCCAGCGGCCCCGCCGATTCCGGCCGGCGGATCACCAAAGATCGGGTGCGTTTGTTCAGATTGAGATCAGCACAGCCGTCACATTATCCGGCGCGCCGCGGTCCTTCGCCATGGCGATGAGCCGCTCGCAGCAGGCGGATTTGTCCGCGCTGTGGGCGATCTCAAACAGCAGCTCGGGATCTGTAATCAGATTTGTCAGGCCGTCGGAGCACAGCAGCACGTGGTCGCCGTGATCGACGCTCAGGGTGAAGATATCGCAGACCACCCGGGCCTCGGTGCCCACGGCGCGGGTGATGAGATTGCGGACGGGATGGTTGCGGGCCTGCTCCCGGGAGATCTCCCCCCGGCGCAGCATCATCTGCACCACGGAGTGATCCACTGTGATCTGCCGGATGCTGCCGCTGGAGACGAGGTAAGCCCGGCTGTCGCCCACATTGGCGACCACCAGGGTCTTGCCGCAGACGAAGGCGGCCACCAGGGTGGTACCCATGCCGGTGTAGTCGTCGCTGAGCTGGGCGTGCTCATAGACGGCCCGGTTGGCCAGCTCCAGGGCGCCGGTCATGATGCGCTTGACGTCCTCCACCAGAAGGTCGGGGCGGATGTTTCTGCGCACCTCGGCGCAGAAGGCGTCCGCGGCCAGATGGCTTGCCACATTGCCGGACTTGGCGCCGCCCATACCGTCGCAGATGATGGCCAGCAGGCACTCGGGCCCGAAATGTATGAGGTTATAGTAGTCCTGATTCTGTTTTCGGACGTTGCCGGTGTCCGAAAGTCCCCATGCCTCCATGGCTGCCTCCTTTCAGATTTGCTCGTATTTCTTTCGCAGCTGCCCGCAGGAGGCGTCGATGTCGCTTCCCAGGGTCCTGCGTACCGTGGCGGTGATCCCCGCATCGGCCAGGGCCTTCTGAAAGGCCGCCACCGCCTGCCGCGCGCTGGGCTGCAGGGGGCTCTCCTCGATGCGGTTGAGAGGGATGAGATTCACATGGGCGGGGAGGCCCCGCAGGCGCCGGATCAGCGTGTTTGCCATCTCCGGCGTATCGTTCAGGCCGTCGATCATGGCATACTCGAAGGAGATGCGGCGGCCGGTGGTTTCAAAGTAGCGTCGGCAGGCGGCAAGCAGCTCGCCGATGGGATAGCGCCGGTTGACCGGCATCAGACGGCTGCGGACCTCGTCGTCCGGGGCGTGCAGCGATACGGACAGGGTGAGCTGCAGGTCCTCCCCGGCAAGCCGGTCGATCCCCGGCACCAGGCCGCAGGTGGACAGGCTGATGTGGCGCATGCCGATGTTCATGCCCTCAGGGTCGTTCACAAGGGCAAGAAATCGAAGAACATTGTCGTAGTTGTCCAGGGGCTCGCCGATGCCCATGAGCACGATGTTGGAGATCGGCGCGCCGGAATCGAGCTGCGTAAAGAGCACCTGGTCGAGCATCTCCGAGGGCCGCAGCCGGCGCACCAGGCCGCCGCGGGTGGAGGCGCAGAAGGCGCAGCCCATGGCGCAGCCCACCTCGGAGGAGATGCACACGGTATTGCCGTGGTGATAGCGCATGAGCACGGATTCCACGCAGTGGCCGTCGCCCAGACGCCAGAGATACTTGATCGTCCCGTCCTTTGCCGAGACCTGTTTTCGGGCAACGGCGGGGGCGGTGAGCTCATATTCCGCCGCCAGCTGCTCCCGCAGGGCCTTGGGGAGGTTCGTCATCTCGTCGAAGCTCCGCACGCCCCGGTGCAGCCAGGCGAAGACCTGGCCCGCCCGGAATCGGGGCTGGCCCATGGCGGCGAAGGCCGCGCCGAGCTCGTCCCGGGTCATGGACTTGATATCGGTCATGAATGTTTCCTCAGTTTCGCAATAAAGAATCCGTCGGCGCTGTGCAGGCAGGGAAGGAGCGTGACCATGGGGCCCGACACCGGGCAGTCCGGCGGGGCGCAGATGCTCTCCGGGAAGAATTCCGGGTGATCGGCCAGGAAGGCGCGGATCACGTCCTCGTTTTCCCGGCGCAGGATCGTGCAGGTGCTGTAGAGCAGCACGCCGCCGGGGCGGACATATTCCGCCTGCTGCCGGAGGATCGCCAGCTGCAGCGCCGGCAGCGCCTCGGTGGGCCCGAGGTCCTTGTAGCGAATGTCGGGCTTTTTGCGGATGACGCCCAGACCCGAGCAGGGCACGTCGGCGATGACGGCGTCAAAGCCCTCGCGCCATTCCGGCATCGGGGTCCTGGCGTCGTGCTCCATGGCCCTGATACATGTCAGGCCGAGCCGTTCCGCGCCCTTCTCGATGAGGGCGATCTTATGCCTGTGAATATCGCAGCTGATCAGCTCGCCGCGGTTTTCCATGTCGACGGCGGCGGAGAAGCTCTTGCCGCCGGGGGCGGCGCAGCAGTCGAGCACCCGCATCCCGGGGGTCAGGCCCGCGGCGTACACCGCCAGACGGGCGGCGGGATCCTGGACGTACACCAGGCCGTCGCGCCAGGCGTCCAGAGCCTCCAGACTGCCGGTGCCGGTCAGCTCATAGCAGCCGGGCAGCCAGGGGTGTTTTTCCACACCCATGCCGTTGCGCTCCATCTGCGCGGCGACCGCGGCGGGGGTGAGTTTCGTCGTGTTCACCTGCACGCAGGTGCGGGGCGCTTCGTTATGGCTCTGCAGGAGGGCCGGGAGGAGCTCGTCGCCCACGCTCTGCCGCAGCAGCTCCACCAGGGGCGCCGGGTGGCTGAAGCGGGTGGCGAGATCCGGGGGCTCGGGCAGGCGCTCCGCCCTCGTGACGGCGCGCAGCACGCCGTTGATGAGGCCGGCGGCCCGGGCGTTGGCGTATTTCTTGCCCTGCTCCACCGCCTCGTTGACGCAGGCGGAGGGCGGGATCTTATCGGTCATGGTGAGCTGGTAGACGCCCAGGCGCAGGATATCCAGCACCACAGGCTGCAGATCCCGGAGCTTCCCTTTGAGGAAAGCGCTGATATAGAAATCCAGCAGCATCCGGTTCTGCAGCACCCCGTAGCACAGGCGGCTGGCCAGGGCGGCGTCCCGGCGGTCCAGGCCGTCGCGGGCGATGTATTCCTTCAGAATGCCGTCGGACCAGGCGTTGCGCCGACGGCAGGCGATCAGCGCCGCCAGGGCGGTATTGCGGGCGCTCATGGGGTCTCGGGCAGGGGATGGCCGCGGAAATAGTCGGGCGCGGCCATGCGTTTGCCGCCCTCGGCCTGCAGCCGGGTGATCTCCAGCACTGCCCCGTCGCCGCAGGCCATGCGCAGGCCGGTCTTGCGCAGGCCCAGCACCGTGCCAGGGGCGCGGTCAGTGCGCTCGTCGGTTTTGCGGGCGCTGTAGATCTTGAATCGCTTGCCGCCCAGCGCCGCGGTGGCCACGGGCCAGGGGTCCAGGCCGCGGATCTGATCGTAAATCGCCGCCATGGGGCGGGTCCAGTCGATGGGGCACAGGGCCTTCGAGAGCATGGGGGCCATGGTGGCCTTTTCGTGGTCCTGGGGCGTGCGGGGAAGCCGCTCTCCCCGGGCCAGCCGCTCCATCAGCTCTGTCAGCAGGCCGGAGCCGAGACCGGCCAGGCGGTCGAGAAGGGACTGGGCGTTCTCATCCGGGTCGATGGGGGTGCGGCGGATCTCGATGATGTCGCCGGTGTCCATGCCCGCGTCCATATACATGCCGGTGACGCCGGTTTCGGTAAGGCCGTTCAGGATGGCCCACTGCACGGGGCCGGCGCCGCGGAGCTGGGGCAGGATGCTGGCGTGGATATTGATGCAGCCCAGGGGCGGGATATCCAGCACCCGCTGGGGCAGGATCTTGCCGTAGGCCACCACGGCGATCACGTCCGGCCGGAGGGCGCGCAGCTCCTCCACCACGGCGTCGTCCTTGAAGGTGGTCGGCTGGAAGACGGGCAGGTCATGGGCCAGGGCGACCTCCTTGACCTCGGACATGCTGAGCTTCATGCCCCGGTTCTTGGGCATATCGGGCTTGGTATAGACGCCCACGGGGGCAAAGCCCGCCGCGCACAGCCCCTCGAGGCAGGCGGCGGCGATGTCGGGGGTGCCCATGAATACGATCCTCATTCGGCCTCGGCCTCCCCCATCATGGCCTCGATCTCCTCCTCGCTGAGCCATTTGTGGACCTTCTCGGAATAGAGATGGCCCTCCAGATGGTCGTACTCGTGGAGGATGCAGCGGGCGGTCAGCTCGTCGCCCTCCAGCTCGAACCAGGCGCCGCTGCGGTCCTGGGCGCGGACCTTCACATGGTTCGGCCGCTTGACCATGCCCCACTGATCGGGCAGGCTCAGGCAGCCCTCCACGCCGTCCTGTTCGCCGGAGGTCTCCAGGATCTCGGGATTGATGAACTCGATCAGGCCACGCTCATCCACGTCGATGAGGAATACCCGCCGCAGGATGCCCACCTGGGGCGCGGCCAGGCCGGCGCCGTTGGCCGCCGCCAGGGTCTCGGCCATGTCGTCGAGCAGGTCGTGGAGCCGATCGTCAAAGTTTGTCACGGGGCGGGCGACCTTATGCAGGGTCGGCTGCTCCTGGGTCATGATGGTGCGAAGTGCCATAGAAATAATACTCCTTAATCGTAGGCGTTCACGTCAGCAAAGGCGAATACGCCTTTGTTGCGCTTGTCCTTCGAGAATTGTCTGAGATAGTCCGCCACCAGCGCGCGCAGGGGGCGGCTGTTTTTGGCGCAGAGGGTGAGCCGGTAGCGCCAGGTATTGTTGACCCGGGGCACCGGTGCGCCGGCGGGGCCCAGCAGGCGCACCTGCAGGCTGCGGAAGGCCTCGGTGCGCAGGGCGCCCTCGAAGGCTGCGCGCAGGGTGCGGATGCTTTCGCGCACCCGCGTCTCCTCCTGACCCGCCACGGTGATGGTGATGAGATCGCAGAAGGGCGGGCACTGGCGCAGCCGGCGCAGCTCCAGCTCCGTTTCATAGAAGGCGTCGTAGTCCTGCTTCGCGGCGAGCTGAATGACGGGGTTTTCCGGGGTCATGGTCTGGATGACCGCGGTGCCCGGCTCCCGGAAGCGGCCGGCGCGGCCGATGACCTGGGTCATCATGGAGAAGGCGGTCTCCGAGGCGCGGAAATGGTCCACATAGAGCGCGCTGTCCGCGTCCAGCACGCCCACCAGCGTCACGGCCTCGAAATTGAGACCCTTGGTGACCATCTGGGTGCCGATGAGCACGGCCTCGCTGCCCTTTTCGAAGGCGGAGAGGATCTTCTCATGGGGATTGGCGGCGGAGACGGTGTCCGCGTCCATGCGCACACAGCCGAGGGACGGCGCCTTGCGCGCCAGCTCGTCCACCACCCACTGGGTGCCGAAGCCCAGATGCTTCATCCTGCCGCCGCATACCGGGCAGCGGTCGGAGGCGGGCTCGGAATAGCCGCAGTAGTGGCACATCCGCCGCCGGTTGGCGGCATGGTAGGTCAGGTGGACGCTGCAGCGGGGACACTGGGGCACATGGCCGCATTCCACGCATACCGCCATGCGGTTGGTGCCGCGGCGGTTGAGGAAGAGGATGGTCTTCCTGCCGTGGGCGTGGGCGTCGAGCATCCGCGCGAGCAGGGGATTGCTGACGGCGCCGCCGTTGCCGTCGCGGATCTCTTTTTTCATGTCCACCACCAGCACCTCCGGCAGGGAGGCGCCGGAATAGCGGTGGGAGAGGGTATAGAGGCTGAAAACCCCGGTCCTGGCCCGGTACATGGACTCGATCGAGGGCGTCGCCGACCCCAGCACCGTCAGGGCGCCCGCCGCGCTGGCGCGGTAGATCGCCACCTCCCGGGCGTGGTAATAGGGGGTGTTCTCGGATTTGTAGGTGTGCTCGTGCTCCTCGTCCACGATGATGAGGCCGAGCTCCGGCACCGGGGCGAACACCGCCGAGCGGGTGCCCACCACCAGTCGCGCCTCGCCGGCGCGCACGCGCTTCCATTCGTCGTAGCGCTCTGCCATGGGCAGGCTGGAATGCAGCACCGCCACGCCGCGGCCGAAGCGGGCCGCCACCGTGCCCAGAAGCTGGGGGGTGAGGGCGATCTCCGGCACCAGGAAGATGGCCTGCCTGCCGGAAGCCAGGCAGCGGGCGATGAGCTCCAGGTAGACGGCGGTCTTGCCGCTGCCGGTGACCCCGTAGAGCAGGGCCACGCCGGGGTCCGGCCGGTCCATCTGGGCGCACAGGCCCTCATAGGCGGCGCGCTGCTCCGCGTTGAGCTCCGTCGGGCCGGGATCCGCCGCGGGGGCGATCCTGGGCCGGCGCATGACCTCGCAGGAGAAGAAGCTCACCAGGCCCAGCTTTTCCAGCCGGCGCAGGGTGGGCATGGAGGCCCCGGTGAAATAGCACACGTCCTTGGCGCAGGCGCTGCCCATGGCGGAGAGCAGCTCCAGCACGGAGCGCTGCAGGGGGGCGGATTTGCCCCGGCGGGCCAGATGGTCCTGGATCTCGGCGGCGCTGGCCTCGAGCTGCACGAACAGATCCATGCGGTCGTTCACCCGGCGCTTGAGATCGTAGTCCACGGCGATGAGCTTCTTGCCGGTGAGATAGCGGATGCACTCGGGCAGGGAGAGCTCGGGCAGCGCCTCGCGCAGCTGCTGCTCCCGGGCGCTGCCGCCCAGGTCCTGCAGGGCCAGGATGACGCGCCGGGCGTCGGGCTTGCGGCGGATCTGCGCCTCCCAGTCGGGGGGCAGGGGATCGGCCAGGGAGACGGTGCCGTGCTCGGAGAACCAGAGACCCGCGGGCAGGATGGCGCGCACCGCGTCGTAGAGGGTGCAGAAATAGCGCTCGCGGAGGAAGCCGGCCAGATGCAGCAGTCCCTCGGACAGGACAGGCGTGTCATCCAGGACCTCGTCGATGCTTTTCAGGCCGGTCTCGTCGCCCGCCTCCAGGGCAAGGATCACGCCCTCGGTGCGGCGGTTGCCGGCGCCGAAGGGCACGCGCACCCGCATGCCGGGACGCGCGTCCGTCCCTGCGGGGATACGGTAGCTGTAGGGCTTGTCGATGGCGTATACCGCCGCTGCCACAGCGATCCGGGCGATCAAATGACGGCCTCCTCTCGGCTTACTGGAAGTAGGATTCCTTGACGCTGGCGGTGAGCTCGCCGTTGGCCACCTCGTTGATGGCCATGGTGACGGGCTTGTCGGGAAGGGTCTCGTGGAATTCCTCCGCCTCCAGGGCGATCTGCCGGGCGCGGCGCGCCACCAGATTCACCAGAAGATAACGGCTGTCCACGTGCTCCAGGAGCTCAGACATCGGGGGGTAAAGCATATCAATCGTCCTCCTTCAGAAGATCTAAACGGTATTTGGCCCTGCATTTATCGGCGGTGAGGATGGCCATGACCTCATCGGCGCAGTCTTCCACGCGGTCGTTGACCACGATGTAATCGTATTTGGGGGCGAACGTATATTCGATCCGGGCGGTCTGCAGCCGGCGCTCCAGGTCGGCGCCCACGGTGTCGCCCCTGCCGCGCAAACGGCGCTCCAGCTCTGCAAAGCTGGGGGCGGCGACGAAAACGGACACGGCGTCGGGCCGCCGCTCCATCACCTGCAGGGCGCCCTGCACCTCGATCTCCAGCACCACGTCGTATCCCGCGTCGAGCAGCGCATCCACGGGGCCTGCGGGGGTGCCGTAGCGGTTGCCGCTGTAGACGGCGTGCTCCAGGAATTCGTCCCGGGCGATCATGGCCTCGAATTCGGCCATGGTCTTGAAAAAGTAGGTCACGCCCTCCACGTCCTCGGGACGGGGCGCGCGGGTGGTGGCGGAGACGGACAGGACGATGCGATCGCTCCTGCGGCGCAGCTCCTTCACCACGGTCCCCTTGCCGACGCCGGAGGGGCCGGA
>CADBKB010000015.1 GCA_902795095.1 Oscillospiraceae bacterium | reverse complement strand
CGACGGCCTTCACGGATCTCAAGCCCGGCGCCTACTATGAGAAGGCGGTGGCCTGGGCGGTGGAGGAGGGCATTACCAACGGCGTGTCCGACACGGCCTTTGCGCCGGACGCCACCTGCACCAGAGGCCAGATCGTCACCTTCCTCTGGCGGTTCTGCGGCGAGACGGAGCCCGATACCGCCGACACCGGCTTCACGGACGTGGGCGGGACGGCCTATTACGCCAAGGCGGTGGCATGGGCCGTGCAGGAGGGCATCACCAAGGGCATGTCGCCCACCACCTTCTGCCCGGACGCCACCTGCACGAGAGGCCAGGTCGTCACCTTCCTCTGGCGTACCGGCAAATAGACATACGAAACCCCCCGGCGGACATCCCGCCGGGGGTTCGTTTTGCCTTTGTTATTCGTTTTCCAGAGCCATGACCTTGTCGATGCGGCGCTGGTGGCGGCCGCCCTGGAATTCCGTGGTCAGGAACACGTCCACGATCTCCAGAGCCAGCATTTCGCCCAGGACGGCGGCGCCCAGGGCGATCATGTTGGCGTTGTTGTGCTGGCGGGTCAGCCGGGCGGACATCAGGTCCGAGAGCAGTGCGCAGCGGATGCCCTTGACCTTGTTGGCGGTCATGCTCATGCCGATGCCGGTGGTGCACAGCACGATGCCGCGCTCGCACTCGCCGGACGCCACGGCTTTGGCGGCGGGAATGCCGAAGTCGGCGTAATCGCAGCTGTCCAGGGTGTCGGTGCCGAAGTCCACCACCTCGTGGCCCAGCTCCTCGAGATGCTTGCGCACCGCCCGCTTCAGGGCCAGCGCGCCATGGTCACACGCAAGAGAGATTTTCATAATTGCCTCCAGTGATTTAGGTGATCGTAGGGAGGCGTCCCCTGACGCCTCCGTCTTTCTGTTGACCGTCTTTTCATGCGGAGGCATCTGGGGATGCCTCCCTACGGGACGCTCCGTTATTTGAGTGGCTGCTGCTTGATTTTGGCGAAGCGGCGGGGATATTTCTCCGGGGTGGGGCGGACCTTATCGATGATCACGACCCGGTGGACCGCGTCGCCCACGGGGTACGCGGCCACCTCCCGGACGCTGCCGCCCAGGAGCCGGACCGCTTTGCGCGCCTCCTGCGCCTCGTCCTCGGCCGCCGCGCCCTTCATGGCCAGGAAGCTGCCGCCCACCGCCACATAGGGCAGGCACAGCTCGCACAGCACGTTCAGCCGCGCCACCGCCCGGGACACGCAAAGATCAAAGGATTCCCGCCTGCCCTCGATGAGCTCCTCCGCCCGGCCGGTCAGGCACGCGGCCTCCAGGCCCAGCGCCGGCAGCAGCTCGTCCGAGAGCCACTGCATCCGCTTGGCGGTGGAGTCCAGCAGGCTCAGCCGGATCGACGGCTGGCCGATCTTGAGCGGCACGCCGGGAAAGCCCGCCCCGCAGCCGACGTCCAGCACCCGCTTGCCGCGGAAATCCGCCAGCTTCAGCAGCGCCAGGCTGTCGAGAAAGTGCAGCCGGCCCACCTCCGCGGGCTCGGTGATGGCGGTCAGATTCATGACCGCGTTTTTTTCCAGCAGCAGCTCGCAGTAGCGCCCGAAGGCCGAAAGCTGGGCGTCGTTCAGCGTCAAGCCCAGCGCCTGGGCGTCGTCGCGGAGGAGTTTCAGCATACTTGCTCCTTAAAAACCGGCCGGCTTGCGCCGGCCGGATCGGTGTTGGTTTCTTACTTCTTCATGGCGATGGCCGCCTTGGCCTTGGCGGCGATGTTCTCCGCCGTCAGACCGAAGTAGGCCAGGCACTCGTCGGCCTTGCCGCTGCGGCCAAACTGGTCCTCGACGCCCACGCGGACGACGGGCACCGGGCAGCAGCCGGACACGCACTCGGCCACGGCGCCGCCGAGGCCGCCGATGATGTTGTGCTCCTCGCAGGTGACGAGGGCGCCGGGCTCCTGTGCGGCCTTGCAGATCAGCTCGCAATCCAGAGGCTTGATGGTGTGGATGTCCAGCACGCGGGCGGAGATGCCCTCGGCGGCCAGGAGCTCCGCGGCTTCGATGGCCTTATAGACCATCAGACCGGTGGCGACCAGGGTGACGTCCGCGCCGTCGCGGATGGTGACGCCCTTGCCGATCTCGAACTTGTAGCCCTCGAGCTCATCGGTGAAGATGGGGGTGCTGGGACGGGACAGGCGCAGGTAGGCCGGGCCGTCGAAGTTCACAAGGGCCTCCACCGCCTGCTCGGTCTCGTAGCCGTCGCAGGGATGGATGACGGTCATGCCGGGGATGGCGCGCATCAGCGCCAGATCCTCGATGCACTGGTGGGTGGCGCCGTCCTCGCCGACGGAGACGCCGCCGTGGGTGCCGACGCACACCACGTTCAGGCCGGGGTAGGCAACGGAGTTGCGCACCTGCTCATAGGCGCGGCCGGCGGCGAACATGGCGAAGGTGTTGGTGAAGGGCTTGAGGCCGGCGGCAGCCATGCCGGCGGCGACGCCGACCATGTTGCACTCGGCGATGCCCATGTTGAAGAAGCGGTCGGGGAATTCTTGCGCGAAAAACTTGCTCATGGTGGCGTTGGACAGGTCGGCGTCCAGCACGACGAGCTTGGGATACTTGGCGCCCAGGGCGGCGAGGGCCTTGCCGTAGGCGTTTCTGGTTGCGATCTTGCCTGACATATCAGCCTACCTCCTTCTCCAGCTGCGCGATCTGCGCTTCGAGCTCGGCCTTGGCCTGGGCAAACTGCTCGTCGTTGGGAGCCTTGCCGTGCCAGCCGGCGTTGTTTTCCATGAAGCTGACGCCCTTGCCCTTGACGGTCTTGAGCAGGATCACGGTGGGCTTGCCCTTGAAGGCCTCGGCCTCGGCCAGGGCGGCGCGGATGGCGGCAAAATCATGGCCGTCGCACTTGACGACGTTCCAGTTGAAGGCCGCGAACTTGGCGTCCAGGGGCTCGGTGGGCATGACGTCCTTCGTTGCGCCGTCGATCTGCAGACCGTTGACGTCCACGAAGAAGCACAGGTTGTCCAGGTGGTACTTGGCCGCCGCCATGAAGGCTTCCCAGGCCTGGCCTTCGGCCAGCTCGCCGTCGCCGCAGATGGCGTAGGTGCGGTAGCTCTTGCCCTCGACCTTGGCCGCCAGGGCCATGCCGACGGCGGCGGAGGTACCCTGGGCCAGGGAACCGGTGGACATGTCCACGCCGGGGACGTGGACCATGTCGGGATGGCCGGAGTAGTGGGCCTTGATGGAGCGCAGGAGCTTCATATCCTCGGTGGGGAAGAAGCCGCGCAGGGCCAGCACGGAGTACAGGGCCGGGGCGCAGTGGCCCTTGGACAGCACGAAGCGGTCGCGGTCCGGGTTCTTCGGGTCGGCGGGGTCGATGTTCATCTGGGCGAAATAGAGGGTGGTCAGTGCGTCCATGCACGAAAGCGAGCCGCCGGGATGGCCGCTGGCTGCGGTGTGGACGGCGTCCACCGCCAGAAGCCTTCCGCGGGCTGCCCAAAGGGCGAGCTCTTGGTTGGTGATGTTCTTCATATAATCCATTCCTTTTGTTGAAATTTCCGCCGCACGCCGCAGCGGGATCATACCGGGGACCTGCCGCTGGGCATAATCCCCTTTGTAATGCAACCATTATAGCACAAGCCCCGGGGGTTGGCTACGGTTTTTTCATAAAAAACCGGGAAAAAACAGGGAATCATCGCACACGGGCACGCGCCGGCGCATAGAATGGGGAAAATCCTCGGGAGGGATGCGCATGGATCCGTATAACCGCCGGGCGGTGCGTGAGGTGTGGGCGCGGGTACGCCCCGGGCAGGATGTGTTCGCGCCGCCGGGGCAGGGCGGAAAGCCGCCCGGTCCCTGGCCGCCGCCTCCGCCGGGACCGCCGGAGGCGCAGATGGCAGCCGACGCCCTGGAGGCTCTGGCCGCGGGCTATGACTTTCTGGCGCGCAGGCGGCGGGCCCCATGGCTGCGCCGGCTGGCGGGGCAGTGCCGCCGGGGCGCAGGGGCGCTGCGCGCCTGCGCCGGCGTACAGGGACGGCAGATCCCGAACACCCGGGCGGACGTCTGCGCCCAGCGGCGGGCCGAACAGGACCTGCGGGATCTGCTGGATCAGCTCGACGGCCCCTGCCGGCAGACCGCCGCCCGCCTGCGCCGGGAGTCCATGGGGCGATCCCGGGCGATCGCGCAGCTGCGGTGAAGCAAAAAGCGGACGCCGGAACCCGGCGTCCGCTTTGATTCAGGACCAGATAAAGGAAAAGTATATGCCGTTGGCGAAGAAAACCAGAGCCAGGAAGGCCATCGCACCGCAGATAAAGGGCTCCGCCGGAAAGGTGAGATCCTTCAGATAAGCCCGATCGGGATGCTTTGGCTGGTATATGACCTGGAGCATGGGGGGAAAATCATGGGGCTTGACGTTGTTGACGGTCTGCTCGATGGTGTATTTCTTTCCGTCCACGGTGTAGGAATAATGGGCGGTCGTAATATCGTGGATGAATTCTCCGTACCTGCCGTGAAAACGGTGATTGCCTTCATGCTCCGTGCGCTCCAGATACGCCCCGGTGTGCTTGACTCTGTCTTTCCGGAATCCCAGACAGACGATCAAATACCGGATTGCCGCTGCCAGAAAAAGCATGCCGACGGCCAAACAGATATATCCATAAATACGCACGCGGATCCCCCCTTCGGCCTGTTTTTTCTATTTTACCATATCCCCGTATTCCCCGGCAAGGGGCGTCTGCGGCGCGCCCGCCGCTTCCCTTCGGAGATCGGCGGCGGCCGGGGGAAGAAGCGTTTTCTGCAAATATCGTTGATTTCCGCTTTTGCACATGTTATAATATGTTTTACGGCAGGGGAAACTGTCAGAAGAACGCAGAAAGGAGCAGGTGCATGAGGATCGTTCGCCGCTTTGTATTCGCCGTCGCCTTCCTGGTCGCTACGGTGCTTTTGATCCGCGTCGCCAAGCGGGACGGGAGCTACCTGTTCATGTTCTATCCCGGCATCCTGCGCGAGGTGGAGACCTTCCTTTCCGAGTTCACCGCCAAGCTCGACTATGTGCTCTGGGAGCGCATCGCTCTGGTGTGCCTGATCTGGGCGGTGATCACGCTGGTGCTGGACATCATCCTGCAGGAGAATCTGCTGCGCTGGGTTTCCGGTGTGACAGCGTTCCTCGCGCTGCTGCTGTGCCTGTTCGTGGGCATGTCGGGGCTCAACCGCTACGCCCCCTCCGTGGCCGAGAGCATGCGCCTGGAGGTCCGCACGGACTACAGCGTCAAGGACCTGCGCAAGGCCGCGGTCTACTACCGCAACGGGGCCAACCTGGCGGCGGAGAAGGTGGACCGGGGCGCAGACAATCAGTTCCGCGCGGCGGATTTTGATACCCTGGCCGGGGAGCTGGGCAGCGGCATGAAGAATATGGTCCGCACCAGCTACGTCTTCGGCGGTAGCACCGCCGCACCGAAGAAGCTCGACTACCTCATCCGCCATTACGATACCCCCAGCGTCTACAGCTGCCTCACCGGCGAGTGCTGCATCAATCCCAACGTGGAGGATACGGCCATGCCCTTCCTCATGAGCTTTGAGGCTGCCCGGCGCATGTCCATCGTCCGCGAGGGCGACGCGTCCTTCGTGGCCATCCTGGCGTGCATCGCCTCGGACAGCGAGGATTATAACTATTCCGGCTATTTCATGGCCTACCGCCTGTGCATGCAGGCCCTGGCCGAGCGCGATCCCGAGGAGGCCGCCGCCGTGGCGGAGGACGAGAGTCCCGCCCTGCGCGCCGACTTGGACGCCGCGGTGTACCTGCCGGAGGACGCCCTGTCCCAGGAATGGATCGAGAAGGTGGAAAAGCTCGATAAGAAGGAGGGCAACAAGGAGCTGCCCGAGGTGCCCGACGCCGCGGCCCTGCTGGTGATCTGGCACAAGCATCTGACCACCGCAGCCGAGCAGAAGGCGGCATAAGAACCCATTACGGGCTGCCCCCGCGGGGAGGCGGCCCGTTTGCTTTTCATCTGGCCGCGCGCCGGGCGCGCGCCGAAGGCTTGCCAGAATTGGAGGAAACCCTATGATCCCGATCATATATGAAGACGCGGCGGTGCTGCTGTGCGTCAAGCCCGTGGGCACGGTGTCCGAGCCGGACCGGGGGCGTGGGATGCCGGAGCTGCTCTCGGCCCAGCTGCGCGCCGGGGGCAAGCCGGATTACATCGCCGGGGTCCACCGGCTGGACAAGGCGGTGGGCGGCCTGATGCTTTTCTCCCGCAGGCGGGAGCTGACCGGCGCGCTGACGGAGCAGATCCGCCGCCGCGAGGTGGAGAAGGAATACCTGGCGGTGCTGCGGGGAAGACCCGACGCGCCCGAGGGCACCCTGGAGGATCTGCTTTTCCACGACAGCCGGTGCAACAAGACCTTTGTGGTGGACCGCATGCGCAAGGGCGTCCGCGAGGCGAAGCTCTCCTACCGCGCGCTGGCCCAGACGCAGGACGCCGGACAGGCCCTCACGCTGGTGCAGGTGCGGCTGCATACCGGCAGGACACACCAGATCCGCGTCCAGTTCGCCGCCCGGGGCCTGCCCCTGCTGGGGGACGTCCGCTACGGCAGCAAGGCTGCCTGCACGCCGGCCCTTTGGTCATACAGGCTGTGTTTTGTCCATCCCGTGACCGGCGCGGCCATGCCGTTCACCTGCCCGCCGCCGAAGGAATATCCCTGGAGCCTGTTTTTCCCGGAGGAGACCCCATGAATCAAACCAAACGTGCCGCCGCGTGGCTCATCGTCTGCATGGCGGTGTTCGGCACCATCAGCATCTTTGTCAAGGGCATCGACCTGCCCGCCTCCGAGATCGCTCTGTACCGGGCGGCCATCGCCTGCGTCGTGCTCTTTGGCTATCTGATCCTCACCGGGCGCCTGGGGCAACTCCGGCGCCTCGGCCGCGACCTGCCGCTGCTGTTCGCCTCCGGGGCGGCCATGGGCTTCAACTGGATCTTCCTGTTCACCGCCTACCGCTATACCACCGTGGCCCTGTCCACCCTGGCCTATTATTTTTCCCCCACCCTGGTGGTGCTGGGCTCCCTGGCCCTGTTCCGGGAACGGCTCACCCTCCGGCAGATCCTGTGCTTCCTGGGCTCCACGGCGGGCCTGGTGCTGATCGTGGGGGCGCGGGGCGGCGGCAGCCGGGATCTGACGGGCCTCGCCTTCGGCCTCGCGGCGGCGGTGCTCTATGCCGCGGTGGTTCTGTGCAATAAAAAAACCGCCCATGTGGACGGCGTGGTGCGCACCTGGGTGCAGCTCCTGGCGGCGGCCCTGGTCATCGCGCCCTATGTGGCGCTGACGGGAGGCTTCCATATCGGCGGCCTCGATCCCCGGGGCTGGGCCAATCTGCTGGTCATCGGCGCAGGCTTCACCGGGGTGCTGTACACTGTGTATTTCTCCAGCGTTGCCCGTCTGCCCGGGCAGCAGGCGGCGATCCTGAGCTACATCGACCCGGCGGTTTCGGTGCTGGTGTCGGTATTCTGGCTGCGCGAGCCCATCACGGCGCTGCAGATCCTGGGCGGGGCGCTGATCCTGGCCTTCGCCATGGCCAACGAGCTGGGAGGGCGAAAGCCATGACCTACCTGCTCCATAAGCCCGCGGGACTGGTGTGCGCCAGGACCGACCGGGAGAATCCCACGGTGATGGGCCTGTTCCCGCCGGAGCAGCAGCACCTGTTCCCCGTGGGCAGGCTGGATAAATACTCCGAAGGCCTGCTCCTCGTCACCGACGACGGCAAGCTCAACCGCCGCCTGCTGGACCCGGAGACCCACGTGGAGAAGGGTTATTTTCTCTGGGCCGCCGGGGCGCTGTCTGACCGGGACTGCGCCCGGCTCCGTGCCGGGCTGCGCCTCAAGGGCTTGCCCGCGCCGACGAAGCCCTGCCGGTTCGAGGTCCTTGGGCGCACGGTCATTTCCCGGCTGGATGTGGCGGTGTTTCCCATCCGGCGGCCCATGCTGGACGCGCCGGACACGCCGGTGTTCTCCGCCCGGATCTGGCTGACGGAGGGCAAGCGCCACCAGATCAAGCGGATGCTGGAGGCCGTGGGCTGTACGGTGCTGTATCTGCGCAGGGAGAGCTTCGGCCCCCTGACCCTGGACCCGGCCCTTTCCCCGGGGCAGTACCGCCCCCTGACGCAGGCCGAGCTCGAAAGCCTCTCCGCAATCCGGCCGGCGGAGGTCCGCATCTGAAACAGAAAGCCCCCGGAGATTCCGGGGACTTCTTTTTTATTCTTCCGGAAGCTCGGGCGCCGCTTCTTCGATCGGCTCCACGGTCTCTTCGGCGGGGGCCGCTTCTTCGATCGGCTCCGCGGTCTCTTCGGCGGGGGCCGCTGCCTCGGTCGGCTCCGCGGCTTCCTCCATGGGCGCCGCTTCTTCGATCGGCTCCGCGGCTTCCTCCTTGGACGCCGCTGCCTCGATCGGCTCCGCGGATTCCTCCATGGGCGCCGCTTCTTCGATCGGCTCCGCGGCTTCCTCCGCGGGCGCCGCTTCTTCGATTGGCTCCGCGGCTTCCTCCGCGGGCGCCGCTGCCTCGATCGGCTCCGCGGCTTCCTCTGCGGGCGCCGCTTCTTCGATCGGCTCCGCGGCTTCCTCTGCGGGCGCTGCTTCCTCAGCCGCCTCCGCGGTCTCTTCGGCGGGGGCCTCGGTCTTTTCCGGCTCCGGCAGGGGATCGGGCTTGGCCAGATAGGGCCAGAGCTCGGCGATCAGATACACGCTCACCGCCACAGTGCGCAGAATGCTGCGCCAGCCGCCGTCGGCCAGCACGGCCCCGGCGCATACCAGGGCAAAGGCTGCCAGGAAGGCGGCGGTGCGGCGCTTGCCCCGGCCCACGCGGAAGGCTGCCAGGTGATAGGACGCCAGCATGGCGGCCACCAGGAACAGCAGGGGGAAGCAGAAATCCGCCACGATGGGATCATGGCTCCAGGTGCGGTAGTTGCCGATCAGCGACGCGGCCAGATACACCGGCAGGATGCAGCCCCCCAGCAGGGAGCCGATGGCGCCGTTCATGTGGTACAGCCCCTCGATGACCATGGCGCAGGAGGCGGCGAAGGCCAGAACGGGCACAGCCATCTTCATGCCGCCCTCCAGGCTGGGGGGCAGATAGGATCCCAGCAGAGCCAGCCCCGCAAGGATGACGAGCAGGCCGCGCAGACGGCTTTTGCCGGCTGGGCTCTGCACGCCCGGCTGCTGGCGCAGGCACAGGACCAGGAGCGCCGCTCCGAACAGGGCGCAGATCAGGTACAGCGCCAGAGAGAGCTTATCGCCCCGGGCGATCAGACCGGCGGCGTCATAGGACTTGCTCAGCTGCAGCCGCCGCAGGGCAAAGCCCGCGACCGCGCCCAGCGCCGCAATGGGGATCAATGTCTTTTTCATGGTTCCTCCCTTTCCGCGCGGGCTGCGAAAAAGGCCCGCGCCTGCTCGGCGTTTTTCATGATTTCCTCGCGCAGCGCCTGCACGGAGTCGAATTTCCGCTCCGGGCGCGCGTACGCGTAAAAGTCCAGGGAAATGTCCTGACCGTAGAGGTCGCCGTCGAAGTCCGGCAGCCAGGCCTCCACCCGCACGCCCTGTCCGTCCACCGTGGGACGGGTCCCCACATTGGTGACGGCGGCGTAGTCCCCCGCGGCGCACAGGGCCCGGGTGATGTACACCCCCCGCTTCGGCAGAAGCAGGGACGGATCGGGCAGGAGGTTGGCGGTGGGCGTGCCCCAGGCGCGGCCGAGGCCGTTGCCGTGGACCACCCGGCCCGTCATGCGATAGGGCCTGCCCAGAAAGCGGGCGGCCTGCCCCGCGTCCCCGGCCAGAAGCAGCTCGCGGATATGGGTGGAGGAGACGGTGACGCCGTCCAGCGCCACCTTGTCCACAATGTCGCAGCCGACGCCCCGGTCGGCGCAGGCCTTCGCCAGCAGCTGCGCCGTGCCCGCGCCGCGGTCGCCGAAGCGATAATCGTCGCCGCAGACCAGATGGCGGGCGGAAAACCGCCGGATCAGGACGTCATCCAGGAAGGTCTGCCAGGGCATGTGCATAAAGGCGACGTCGAAATGCAGAAGCTGCACCTCGTCCATGCCCGCGTCCAGCAGCAGCCGCTCCCGCTGCGCAGCCGTGCTGAGCAGCGGCATGGGGCGGCCCCGCACCAGGGCGTCGGGATGGATATCGAAGCTCAGCGCCACAGCCCGCAGGCCCAGCGCATCGGCACGCTTGCGCACCGCGGCAAGCAGAGCCGCATGGCCCAGGTGGACGCCGTCGAAAAATCCGAGGGCGATGACAGATTGCAAATCAATTCACCTCAAAAAAACTCTTGATGGTCGAAGCCGTCCCGGCTTCGACCCGGCCCAGGGCGAGAAATTCGTCATCCGGGCCGTAAAAGCGGTATGTCCCGTCGGCGCCGGCCAGGCTGAAATCGCCCCCGCATTTCACCCGGCGGGTCTGGTTCTCTGTCAGCCGCAGGGCGGGATGCCGGGAAAACAGGCTGTCCACCGGCAGGAGCAGGGAAAGCCGCGCCTCCGGCGCCATGGACATGATCTCGTCCATGGTATGGGCTTCGGTGAGATCAAAGCAGCCGGCGCGGGTGCGGCGCAGGGACTCCATGCAGGCCGGACAGCCGAGGGCGTCGCCCAGCTCCCGGCAGAGGGTGCGCACATAGGTGCCCTTGGAGCACAGTACGCGGAAGCGCCAGTGCTCCCCGCCGCCGTCCAGCAGCTCGGATTCCAGGACCGTGATGCGGCGGGGCTTGCGCTCCACCTGCTTACCGGCCCTGGCCAGCTCGTAGAGCTTTCGGCCGCCGACCTTCACCGCGGAGTACATGGGCGGCACCTGCTCCCGCTCGCCCCGCAGTGCGGCCACAACCTCGCGCACCCGGGCCTCGGTCACCTCCACGGGTCCCTCGGCCAGGACGGTCCCGGTGGTATCCTCCGTGTCGGTGGCGATCCCCAGCCGCAGGCCGGCGATATATTCCTTTTCGGCGTGCTCAAAGAACTCCACCGCCCGGGTGGCCCGGCCCAGAAAAACGGGCAGCACCCCCGTGGCCATGGGGTCCAGGGTCCCGCCGTGGCCCACCCGGCGCTCGCCGTACAGGCCGCGCAGCTTGGCCGCCGCGTCCTGGGAGGTCCAGCCGGGGCTTTTGTCGATGATCAGGATTCCGCTGGGCATAGCTCGGGATAAATCGCATAGATGGCGCGCAGAAGCTGCCGCTCCGCCTCGGCGGGATCGGGATGCAGGCTGGCGCCCGCGGCGCTGAAATGGCCGCCGCCGCCCAGGCGCTTGCAGATGGCCCCGGAGTCGTACAGCCGGCCGGAGCGCAGGGAGAGCTTGGTGGCGCCGGGCATCTGCCGCAGCATGGCCGCCAGCTCCACGCCCTCGATCATGCGGGCGAAGCCGGAGATGTCGTCCACGTCGTCCTCGGTCAGACCGAGGCGCCGGCGGATGTCCGCCGGGATCAGGCACACGCCGATCCTTCCGTCGGCATAGAAGCGCATGGTCTCGGTGAGATAGGCCTCCAGCTTCAGACGGGCGAAGCGCTTGAGCTCGAACATTTTGCGGTTGACCGCGTAGGCGTCCACCCCCGCCTCCAGCAGCTCCGCCGCCGTGCGCAGGGTGTTGGCGGTGACGTTGGAGTAGCGGAAGCAGCCGGTGTCGGTGGAAATGGCCACATACAGCGCCTCGGCGATCTCCCCGGCGATCTGCACGCCCATCTCCCGCAGCACGTCGTAGACGATCTCGCCGCAGGCGGCCCGGTCGGACCGGACCAGCGATTGCCGGGCGTAGCCGGAGTTGGTGCCGTGGTGGTCGATGGCCAGGTCGATGGGCCGGGGCAGCGCGAGCCCCTTGGCGAACATGTCCTCCGCCGCCACGTCCACGGCGACGACGGTATCGTCCGGGGCGATGGCGGGGCAGGTCAGGCCCTCAAAATAGGGGGTGTATTTGTCCGTCAGCTCGGGGTTTTCCAGGATGAACGCCTGCTTGCCCAGCTGCCGGAGGCCGCGGCACAGGGCCGCCGCGCAGCCCACGGTGTCGCCGTCGGGGCGGCGGTGGGTAAGGATGACGGCCCGGTCGGTCGCCGACAGGGCCCGGGCCATTGCAAGCTCATTCATCATGTTCCGTCTCCTCGGGGGCGTCTTCGGGGATGTCCAGGGTGGCGAGGATGTCGAAGATCCGGGCCCCGTGGGTGATGGAGGTGTCCTCCTCCCAGACGAGCTCCGGGGTATAGCGCAGCTGGAGCCTTGCGCCCAGCTCCCGGCGCAGCCAGCCGCCGGCGGATTTGAGGCCCTTGAGGACCTCCTTGGTCTGGTCCTTGTCGAACATGCTGACGTAGACCTTGGCATAGCGCAGATCCGAGGTGGTCTGCACCCTTGTGACGGAGATCATGGTTTTCTGGACGCGGGGATCCTTCACATTGCGCAGCAGCTCGCTGAGCTCGCGCTGGATCTCCTCATTGATGCGTCCGATTCGGTTGGTAGACATGGGGTTCCCTCCCGTCTGTACAGTGTTTGTCAAGTGAGCGCCGAAAAGCCTTCCCCTTGAGGGGAAGGTGGCACGGCGAAGCCGTGACGGCGACGGCGGCGAAGCCGCCTAGTACCTTTAGGTGATGAGGTGGAAGATTCAACAGCAGTGCACTTGTTCGGAAAGATAAAGTTGCTGCTGTTTGCGTTTTACGGGACTTCTGAGGACTCTTCGGCTTTCCACCTCATCCGCCCCTTCGGGGCACCTTCCCCTCAAGGGGAAGGCTTTGGTGCTGTGCGTTTTTTGAACATTTTCAATCCGTTTTTCATATCGCAGATATGAAAAACACCTAAACTATTCACTATTATCTATTATCTTAAAGAATCGCGGGGCAGCGGCGGTCAGACCGCGCTGCCCCGCGCTGTGGTTACTTTATGGGCGCTGTGCCTCAGCGGGGGATCTCCTCCATGATGAAGCACTCAAACACGTCGCCTTCCTTGATGTCGTTGAAGCGCTCGATGCTCATGCCGCACTCGTACTTCTCCTGGACCTCGCGGACGGAGTCCTTGAAGCGCTGCAGCGAGCCGATCTTGCCCTCGTGGATGACGATATTGTCGCGCAGGACACGCACCTGGCCGTCGCGGGTGATGCGTCCGTCGCGGACGTAGCAGCCGGCGATGGTGCCGATGGCGCTGACGCGGTAGGTCTGGCGGACCTCGGCGTGGCCGATGACGGCCTCGCGGTACTTCGGGGCCAG
This sequence comes from Oscillospiraceae bacterium, assembly GCA_902795095.1. Next base: position 5,739 of record CADBKB010000015.1, on the reverse strand, counting down.
CATGCCCTTCATGGCGGCCTCGATCTCGTCGATGGCGTCGTAGATGACGCGGTACATGCGCATATCCACGTGGTCGCGCTTGGCGGCGGCCTGGGCGGCGTCGTTCGGGCGGACATTGAAGCCCACGACGATGGCGTTGGCGGTGGAGGCCAGCAGGATATCGGACTCGTTGATGGCGCCGACGCCGGCGTGGATGACCTTCACGCGGACCTCGTCGTTGTTGAGCTTCTCCAGGGAGGCCTTGACCGCCTCGGCGGAGCCCTGCACGTCGGCCTTGACGATGAGGTTCAGCTCCTTCATCTCGCCCTCCTGCATCTTGGCGAACAGGTTGTCGAGGGTGACCTTCTGGGTGAGCTTGGCGGCGGCGTCCTTGATGCGCTGCTTGCGCTGCTCCACCAGCTGTCTGGCCATGCGCTCGTCCTCGACGCTCGCGAACTCGTCGCCGGGGGCGGGGACTTCGGCCAGACCCGTGATCTCCACGGGCACGGAGGGACCGGCGTGCTTGACGGTGCGGCCCTTGTCGTTGGTCATGACGCGGACGCGGCCCACGGCCGTGCCGGCGATGATGATGTCGCCGTGGTTGAGGGTGCCGTTCTGCACCAGCAGGGTGGCGATGGGACCGCGGGCCTTGTCCAGGCGGGCCTCGATAACGGTGCCCTTGGCGGCGCGGTTGGGATTGGCGCGGAGCTCTGCCAGCTCGGCGGTCATGATGACCGTCTCCAGCAGGTCGTCGATGCCCTCGCCGGTCTTGGCGGAAATGCGGCAAACCTCGGTTTCGCCGCCCCACTCGGAGGGCACCAGATCGTGCTCGGTGAGCTGGGTGAGGACGCGGTCGGGGTTGGCGCCGGGCTTATCCATTTTGTTGACGGCCACGATGATGGGGATCTTGGCGGCCTTGGCGTGGTTGATGGCCTCGACGGTCTGGGGCATGATGCCGTCGTCCGCCGCGACGACCAGGATGGCGATGTCGGTGCACAGGGCGCCGCGGGCGCGCATCTCGGTGAAGGCCGCGTGGCCCGGGGTATCCAGGAAGGTGATGGGCTGTCCGTTGATCTCAACGGTGTAGGCGCCGATGTGCTGGGTGATGCCGCCGGCCTCGCCGGAGACCACGTTGGTGTTGCGCACGGCGTCGAGCAGGCTGGTCTTGCCGTGGTCGACGTGGCCCATGACCACCACCACGGGCGGGCGGGTGACGAGCTCCTCCTCGGTGTCCACATGGTCGTCGAACAGGCGCTCCTCGATGGTGACGACGACCTCCTTCTCCACCTTGCAGCCCATTTCCGTGGCCACATATTCGGCGGTCTCGAAGTCGATGTTCTGGTTGATGCCGGCCATGACGCCGTTGCGCATCAGGAACTTGATGACCTCGGCGGCGGTCTTCTTCATGCGGGAGGCCAGCTCGCCCACGGTGATCTCGTCGGGGATCTTGACCGTCAGCGGAGCCTTCTTGGCGATCTCCAGCTGCAGGCGGCGCATCTTCTCCTGCTCCTCGGTGCGGGACTTGGTGCCGCCGGCAAACTTGCCCTTCTTCTGGTTCTGCTGCTTCTTCTTGGAGCCGCGGCCGCCGATGCGCTGCTTGCCGCCGGTGAAGTTCTGCTCCCGGGCGGTGACCAGCACGTCCACACGGTCGTCAAAGCGCTCGGCGTTGACGGTGACGGCGGAGGTATCCACCACGCGGCGCTCGCGCTTGCGCTGGGGCTCCGCGGGCTTGGCGGGCTTGACAGGGGGCTTCGGGGGCCGGTTCTCGGCCTTGGGCGCCGGGGCTGCCGGCTGGGCGGCGGGCTTTGCGCCGTCCTTGGCGCTCCTGGCCGCCTGCTCGGCCGCCTTCTTGGCCTGCTCGGCTTCTTTTTTCGCCTGCTCGGCCGCGGCCTGCTTTTCCTTTTCCTCGCGGCGGGCCATGGCCTCGGCAAAGACCTGCTCGATGGAGCTGATCTGGTTCTTCTGGGTCATATAGTCAAACAGCACGTTGAGCTGCTCCTCCGTGAGCACCTGCATGTTGCTCCGGGGCTTTTCAAAGAATTTCGAGAGGATCTGCGCGACCTGCTTGGCCTCCATGCCAAAATCCGCGGCAACGTCTCTGACTCTGTACTTCACAATACTCATACGGCCACCTCCATAACTACGATTTCTTCTTCCCGTGCCGGACATTGGCACGGTGGGCCTTCTGCTCTGCCTGCCTGCGGCGGGCCTTCTGCGCGCGCGCCTCCAGCGCTTCGGTCAGCGCCGGATCCTGCGCCTCGGGCGGGAGCGCCCGGACAAAATTCAGGGCCAGGGCGGGATCCGTCAGCGCGCACACGGAAATGGCGCTGTATCCCACGGCGGCGCCCAGGGTATCCTTGTCGTAGCCCACCTGCAGCAGGGGCTGCCCGGTGCCGGCCACGAAGTTTTTCACCCGCCGCACGGTGTGCTCGCCGGCGTCGGACGCCAGGAGCACCAGCTGCGCCTTGTCGGCCCTGGTGCAGGCGCCCACGGGGATCTCTCCCACCTCGACGCGCCTGCCCTTGCGGGCCAGGGACAGCAGATTCAGGGCTTTGTCACGCTCCATCCGGCACCTCCATCTGCGCGATCAGCGCGTCGCAGAGCTCCTGCGGAATGGGCGTATCGAGGCTGCGCTCGATGGCGCGGCTGCGCAGGGCCTGCCTGAGGCACGCGCTGTCGCGGCAGACATAGGCGCCGCGGCCCGGGGCCTTGCCCCGGAGGTCGATGGAGATCTCGCCCTGGGGCGAGCGCACGACCCGCACCAGCTCGCGCTTGGGCTTCATCTCGCGGCAGCCCAGGCACTGGCGCATCGGTATTTTCTTTGCCACGGTACTCCCTCCCTGATGGAACAGTCTGATGTATGCTTACTCCGCTTCCACCGGCGCGGGGGCGGGGAAGGGCTCGGCGTCCGCCTGGGAGGCGGGCTTGATGTCGATCTTATAGCCGGTGAGTCTGGCGGCGAGGCGGGCGTTCTGCCCCTCCTTGCCGATGGCCAGGGAAAGCTGATCGTCGGGAACGATGACCCGGCAGGCCTTGGCGCCGGGGGCCAGGGTGACGGAAATGACGTCCGCCGGGCTCAGGGCCGAGGCGATGAACTCCGCGGGGTCCTCGGACCAGACCACGATGTCCATCTTCTCGCCGTGGAGCTCGTCCACCACAGCGCCGACGCGGCCGCCTCTGGGGCCGACGCAGGCGCCCACGGGATCGATGTTCTCCTCGGTGGCGCACACGGCCAGCTTGGTGCGCGAGCCCGCCTCGCGGGCGATGGACTTGATCTCCACCAGGCCGTCCTCGATCTCGGGCACGTTCATCTCGAACAGGCGCTTCACGAGGCCCGGGTGGGTGCGCGATACGATGATCTGCGGGCCGCGGGTGCCGCGGCGCACGTCGGCGATGTACACGCGGATGAGGTCGCCCTCACGGTAGCGCTCGCCGCGCACCTGCTCGCCGGCGTTGAGGTAGGCGTCGGTGCGGTCGCTGCCTTGGCCGATGCGGACGGTCATATCGCCCGAGTCGGGGGAGATGCGCAGCACCGTGCCGGTGAGGATCTCATGCTGCTTGGAGGAGAAGTTGTCATAGATCATGCCGTGCTCGGCCTCGCGGATGCCCTGGATGATGACCTGCTTGGCGGTCTGGGCGGCGATGCGGCCGAAGCCCCGGGGCTCGATGTCCACATCCACCAGGTCGCCGAGCTGGACGGTGGAATCGATCTCGCGGGCGGCGTCCAGCGTGATCTCGGTCATGGGGGACAGGACCTCGTCCACGACCTCCTTCTGGGCGTACATGCGGATGCCCTCCTCGCCCAGGGCGACGTGGATGTTTTCCTTATATCCCTCGCAGTTTTTCTTATAGGCGGCGGTCAGCGCCTGGGTGATCTTGTCCACCATGTAGTCGGTGGGGATGCCGCGCTCCCGCTCGAGCTGCTTGAGGGCTGCAAAAATTTCAGCGTTCATGATGTTCCTCCTCAGAAGTCCACGCGCAGACGCACCTGCGCGATCTCTGCTTTTGTACAGGTGATGGGCGCGCCGCCAACCTCCACGGTCACGTCGCCGCCGTCGTAGCTTTTCAGCACACCGGCAAATTCCTTGGCGCCGTCCCGGGGACGGTAGAGCCGCACCAGCACGTCCGCGCCCAGGAAGCGCTCGAAGTCGCCGGGCCGCTTGAGCACCCGCTCCAGGCCCGCCGAGCAAACCTCGAAGGTGTAGCTGTCGGGGATGGGATCGGCCTCGTCCAGGATGGGATCGAGGGCCCGGGAGACGGCCTCGCAGTCGGCGATGTCCACGCCGCCCTCTTTATCGAGATAGATGCGCAGGAACCAGCCGCCGCCCTCGCGGACGTACTCCACGTCCCAGAGCTCGCAGCCCCGGTCTGCCACCACCGGCTCGGCCAGGAGCCGGACCTGTTCTGTCACTTTCATCGTCTTTGCCTTTCTCAATCAAAAAGAGAGGGGAGGTCCCCTCTCTCTGGTAATAGCTTACTCTAAGATCACGGCGATTATAGCATGAATCCCCGAGAAATGCAAGTGTTTTTTCAAGAAAATATTCGACTTTTTCTGCGTTTGCGGTGGATTATTGCGCTGCCGGCGCCCGGATGGGACGCTCTGCGGGCCGGGCGGGCCGGCGAAGCACCCGGCTTATGACATTTTCGCATATAACTATTGATTTTTTGACGGGAATTTTTTATAATAGCAGGGAATAAACCGGGAAACAGACTGTGCCGAGAAGGAGCCATACCATGGATACCAAAAAATACGAAGCCATGGTCACCGCCGTGACTGAAGGCAGCTTTACCCGCGCAGCGGATCTGCTTGGCTATACCCAGTCGGGCCTGACCCATATGATGAACGCCCTGGAGGCCGAGGTGGGCTTTCGCCTGCTTGAGCGCGGCCATTTCGGCATCCGGCTGACCCCCGACGGGGAGCGGCTCATGCCGCGGATCACCCGATTCCTGGAGGCCTCGGACCAGCTTGCCGAGGAGATCCGCACCATCAGCGACCAGGCCAACGTCCTTGTCAGCATCGGGACCTATGCCAGCATCGCCACCCACTGGCTGCCCCAGATCCTGGACCGCTTCCGCACGGAGCTCCCCGGCGTACAGATCACCGTCCAGGACGGCTCCCGGGAGCAGCTTTTTGCCGATGTGATCTCCGGCCGCTGCGATCTGGCGTTTACCAGCGCCCCCAAGGATGAGCCGGTGGACTGGTACCCCCTGCGGGAAGATCCCCTGGTGGCTCTGCTGCCCAGGACCGCCTACGCCGAGAAGTACGACAAGGTCCCCGTGGAGCAGTATGACGGGGCGGAATTCCTGGTGCCCGCCTTCGGCAACGCCGCCGAGATCCTCTCCCTGTTCGCCCAGCATAATATTCATCCCCGCATCCTCACCACCACCACCAGCAACCAGGCCCTGATCTCCATGGTGGCCCACGGTCTGGGGGTGAGCATCCTCTCGGAGCTCACCATCCGGGGCTACGAGCAGAACGTCTGCGCCCGGCCGCTGCAGCCGCCCTACGCCCGCACCCTGGGCGTGATCACCCGCAAAAACGCCATCCCCAAGCCTTCCGTGGCCCGGCTCATCGCCTGCGCCCACGAGGTCGTCACGGAGCTCTATAAAGCATAAGCAAAGCGCCGGTCTCCCCAGGCGGGAGACCGGCCCCCAGCGTGTCAAAAAAGTATTTTTGCCCCGCTGGGTGCGTTTTCCAAACTTTTGGAAAAAGTTTGGAAAACGGTTTGATTGGACGCGAAAGGAAACCCTGACGGTTTC
>CADBKB010000014.1 GCA_902795095.1 Oscillospiraceae bacterium | reverse complement strand
GTAATGATAAAGGATTTTTCTTCTATGCTCAACTTTTTTCTAATTTCATTAAAATTGGGGCCAGGTTCATCGCCTGACCCCAACATTTATTATAGAACCTAATAAAAGAGCGTGCTGCAAAAACGCAAAGGCCTTGCGTTTTGCAGCACGCTGTTTTTCGTTTTATTGCGCCGCGCCGTCGGGGCCCCGGTACTCCAGGCACAGCATGGTCAGATCGTCGAACTGCTCCGCCTCCTTGACGAAGCCGTCCACGGCGGCGCGGACGCCGGCCAGGATCTGCGCCGGATCGCCCTCCGGGGCGGCGTTCAGCGCCTCGAGCATCCGCTCCGTGCCGAGCATCCGCTGCTCGGCGTCGGTGGCCTCGGGCACGCCGTCGGTGTAGACGAACAGCTTGTCGCCCGGCGCAAGCCGGATCTCATACTCCTTGTATTTTGCGCCCTCCAGAGCGCCGATGACCAGGCCGTGCCGATCCTTCAGCAGCTCGAAGCGCCCGTGCGTCATCACGGCGGGGTATTCATGACCGGCGTTGGCGGCGGTGATCCTGCCGGTGCTGATCTCCAGGATGCCCAGCCAGACCGTGACAAACATCTCCATCTGGTTGTCCGCGCAGATCGCCTCATTGGTCCGCTGCAGGATGTCCCCCGGCAGATGGCCCAGCATGGCGCAGTTGCGCAGGATCGCCTTGGCGTTCATCATGAACAGGGCGGCGGGGATGCCCTTGCCGCTGACGTCCGCAATCACCAGGCACAGATGATCGTCGTCAATGAGGAAGAAGTCATAGAAGTCGCCGCCGACGTCCCTGGCGGGGTCCATGGAGGCGTAGAGGTCAAATTCGCGACGCTCCGGGAAGGGCGGGAACTGATGGGGCAGCGTGCCGCTCTGGATCTGGTTGGCCATCTGCAGCTCCGAGGCGATGCGTTCCTTCTCGACCTCCTCCCGATGCTTCTTCTCCAGCACCCGGATGCGGTTTCTGGTATAGGCGCCGAAGGCGACGGAGAGCGCGCCGATGATCAGTCCGCTGACGAGGATATAGAACCACCACCGCTCGGAGAGCTTACGCTCCTTGACGATCTCCACGGCCAGGTGGTTGTCCTCGAGGCCCAGGGGATCGCTCAGCTGCATGGTAAAGAAATAGGTGCCGCCGGGCAGGTTGGTATAGTCCATCGGGACAAGGTCTCTGCGTTCGACGGAAAACGTGGACTGATCAAAGCCGAACAGGCAGCAGTTCACCCGGGGATCGATCAGAGAATAGTTGTACACATAGGCATAGATCGTCAGCTTCCGCACATAGGGCTTGACGACAAAGCCGCCGTTTTCGTCGGGATAGAGCCGCACGCCGTCGGCGTCGATGAAGGGCACCGCCATGCGCAGGTCGGAGACCTTGTCCATGGGCGCCTCGATATCCACCCGCGCCACGCCGGAGGCGCCGGCGATGTACAGGATGCCTTCCTCCGTCAGCTCGCTGTAGGCGTTGGACGTGGGAATGCAGGGCAGCCCGTTGGAGATGTTGAAATAGATGGACTGATATTCCGTGTCCTCCAGCACCGAATCCACGTTTGCGACATAGACGCCGTTGCCGCTGAGCACCCACATCACGTCCCGGCTGCTCTCATACAGATCGAAATTGTTGAAATAGGGGAATTGCTCCAGGGTCGTCACCTTGCCGTCCGGATCCATCCAGGCCAGGGAGTTGCCGGTGATGATCCAGTAAATATCCCGGGTCCGGTCGCGCTTGATGCGCATCACGACGCCGGAGTGCAGGCCGTCGCCCTTGTCGATGTGCCGGGGCGCTCCGTCGCCGAGGACGTAGATGCCGCCGCCGTCGGTGCCCACGAGGATCTCGCCCTTCGGGCCCTCGCAGACCGTGAGGATGTCGGTGTTCCCGATGCCGTCCGCCTCGCCGTAGCGCGCGGTCACCCGGTCGCCCTCGATCACGTCCACGCCGCCGGAGCAGGCCGCCAGGAACGAACCGTCGCTGCGCTCCACCACCGTGCGCACACGGTCGGAGGACAGCCCGTTCGACGGATCGAAGATCTTCAGCTCGCCGTGGTCATAGCGCAGCAGGCCCAGGTTGCGCCAGGTGGAGATCCAGAGCCGATCCCGGCTGTCGCGGATGAGGGAACGGATGCGCACGCCCTCCAGAAGCTCAATGAGGTTGTCGGTTTGCTCATCCGGATCGCTGCCGGCGATGGTCTGCGGCGAATTGAGCGGTATGCGCTTCACGCTGACGGAATCGCTGAGCACGCGCAGGCCGGTATCCGTGCCGAGGAACAGCATGCCGTCATACATGCAGGTGGAATTGACCACCGTCTCGGACAGATCGCTGCCCTGCAGCATATCTGCGAACCGGTTGCGCACCAGCTTCATCACGCCCTGACGCGTGGAGGTGAACCAGAGGTTGCCCTCGTAGTCCGACGTCACGCTTCCGACGGAGCCGGTCATGGGAAGATTCTCCATCAGGTGGAAGCCCTGTTCATCCAGGTAGCCGATGCCGTTTCCGGCGCAGATCCAGAGCCTCCCGTCGATATACCGGAACTCCTGCACGAACTGCAGGGGGCGGATATCGACCTCTCTCGCGGTGCTGAAGCCGTTGTCCGGCGTGCCGTGATAGATCAGCCCGTTCCTGGCCTCGACGTACATATAGCCCGGGTGCACGGGATCGGACGTGATGCAGCTGATTCCCTTGAACCGGCTGTCGCCGCGCTTGAGGAACCAGAGCAGCTCGCCGCCGTGCATGGAAAAGATGTCGCCGTCGCCGGTCAGACCGTAGATGCAGCCGTTCTCTCCCGGCCGGAGCTCATGGATGGAGGACGTCTTGAGTCTGTCGTCTTCCGGCAGGCGGAGCGTCAGATCCCGGTCGAGCAGGGCGAGACCGCCGGAGGTGGCGGCGTAGACGGTGCCCGTATCGTCCTCCAGCAGTCCGCGGAGGGACAGGCTGGGCAGCCCTTCCTCCTCGCCCCAGCGGCGGATATCGCCGTCCTTCATCAGAAACAGACCGTTGTCGTTGGTGCCGATCCACAGCCGGTCCCGGGCGTCCACGTACAGGCTCCGGACGCTGGTGATGCCAGAGGAGGAATCCATGCGCACGAAGGTATTGCCGTCGTAGCGGATCAGACCGCCGTAGCAGCCGATCCAGAGGAAGCCCTCGCTCGTCTGGACGATGACGTTGGCCTCGGAGGTGGGCAGACCGTTGGTGTTGTTGTAGAGGACCGCGGAGTAGGTGTCCGGCTTGCCGGGATCGAAGGCGACAGAGCCTTCCCGGGTTCCGGAGGCGTCCTCCGGCGGCGCCAGAGCGCTGCAAATGCAGGCGAAAGTCAGATGCGCAGCGAAAAAAACTGCCAGCGCCAGTCCGGAAAGAGACCTGACGCGGCGCCGGAGGGTATCTTTTTGAACAAGAGCGCGGTTTTTCAATGGGATCGTTCTCCTCTGTGTACCGGCGTGAGACCCTGCATTGCCGTATAATCATTATTGATCGGATTATAGCACGAAAACGGTCCAAAGGCAACGAAAAAGCGCGAACAGATGTGAGAAAAAGGGCCGCCCCGGAGGGGGCGGCCCAGAAGCGGCATTATAGGTTTTCGAAGATCGCGGCGCCCCGTCGCCGGAGCCAGAGGTTGGTCAGCGCCACCGCCAGAGCCAGCAGCGCGGCACAGGCGGCCAGATAGAGCTCCGGCGCCAGGATTTTCCCCAGGAACAGGTAGGGCACGAAGAAGATCGCCGCCAGGATCCAGCCGCTGGCCAGCACCACGATGACGCCCAGGTTCTGACGGATGGGCACGGACTCGTTGGTCCAGTTGAGGTTGGGCCGCAGCAGGTTATAGGTCAGGCCGATGGCGGAATTGAGGAATACGAACAGGACGCAGATCGCCGTGACCAGCAGGGCCTGCAGCAGCGGCAGCTCCACGACGAAGCACACGCACGCGATCATGAGCAGCGCCGCCGGCAGGGTGACGTACAGATGCACCTTCTGCTTGGCGTCCAGCACGTCCCGGGCGCGCACCGGCAGGCTCTGGATCAGCCAGAGGCTCCGGCCCTCCAGACTGACGGAGGGGGCGGTGATGTCGTTCAGGGTCGCGACGGACAGGGCAATGGCCACCAGGATCACGGGCATCAGCCGCGGCAGCGTCGGGGTATCCAGATACAGGCGGCTGATCACCCCGCGGAGCTCCGGCGCTTTGATCAGCACCAGCACGCTCACGCCCACCATCATTACGGAGCCCAGGGCACAGTTGAGCATGTAGGGGGCGCTGGAGGTGAAGTGCTTGAATTCCCGGCGCAGCAGGGCGGCCTTGACCCCGGCGGCCTTGACGGGCTTCTCGCGGTAGACGGCCTTCTTCTCGCCCCGGTTGACGGTGGCGATGCGCAGGAAGCTCCGGGAGAGGACGTAATAGATGAGGGCGAACAGGGCGACGGAGATCAGCGCAACGATCGCCAGCGAGAGCCAGTTGCCCGCGCCGGCCAGGCCCATCTGATAGAAGGGATAGAGCCAGGACTGCATGACCCGGGAGACCTCGTCGGTGTGCTGGGCGATCTGCTGCAGGTAGGTGTTGGCCTTGAAGTAGAACACATAGTAGGCGCTCATGAAGGCCAGGGACACGAACACGGTGATGAAGCTCTTGTTCTTCAGACGGGCGGAGATCAGCGCCACCACCCAGCCCAGCACGCAGCAAAGGCTCAGGATGACCACGGACAGCACCAGCAGCAGGGCCAGGGGGCAGATTACCCGCGCCGCCGTGACGGGCACGAAAACCCAGTACAGGATGATGGCCGGGAGCATGACCGCCGCCTCATACAACAGGCCCATGGCGTACACGCCGATCAGACGGGAGGCCAGCAGCTTCGACGGCGGGATGGGCATGGCCAGCAGCAGCTCGTTGTCCTTGGCGCCGTAGAGGCTGGAATAGGTGTTGAACACGCTGCCGAATACGCCCAGGAACAGGGCGATCAGGCTCATCAGGGAGAAATACAGCCAGTCCAGGCCCAGGGGCAGCAGGGTCATGGCCAGACTGAAGGCCACGATGCCGAATACCAGGCACAGAAACAGCATGATGAACACGAACAGGATGAACATGCCGATGATCCCGCCGCGGCTGCGGGCCTTGCCGGTCTTCCGGTTCTGGAAATAGGACTGGAACAGCTCCCGGAACTGCTTTTTTACGAGGGCTTTCAGCATATCATCTCTCCTCCAGCTCCAGGAAGACGGACTCCAGGGAGCTGTCGCCCCGGACATCTTCCATCGTGCCCGAGCGGATCAGCCGGCCGTCGCGGATGATGGCCACCTTGTCGCAGAGCTTTTCCGCCACCTCCAGCACATGGGTGGAGAAGAAGATGGCGCCGCCCTGGCGGCAGATGTCGTGCATGATGCCCTTGAGGGTGTGGGCGGCCACGGGATCGAGGCCCACGAAGGGCTCGTCCATGAGGATCAGCTTCGGGGCATGGATCAGCGCGGAAATCACCGCCAGCTTCTGCTTCATGCCGTGGGAGTAGGCGGAGATGGGCTGGGCCAGGTCGGCGGTGAGCTCAAAGGTATCGGCATAATGGCGGATGCGGGTGGCGCGGGTCTGCGCGTCCACGCCGAAGATGTCGGCCACGAAGTTGAGGAAGCCGATGCCGGTCATAAAGTCGTAAAGGTCGGGATTGTCGGGGATGTAGGCCATGTCGCGCTTGCAGGCCAGGGGATCGGTCTTCACGCTGTGTCCGTTGACCGTGATCTCGCCGGCGTCGAAGCGCAGCAGACCCGCCACGCTCTTGAGGGTGGTGGTCTTGCCGGCGCCGTTGTGGCCGATGAAGCCGTAGATCTCGCCCGGGCGAATGTGCAGGCAAAGATCGTCCACGGCCTTCTTCTCCCCGTAGGTTTTCGTCAGATGCTCGATGTTCAGCATGATGGATTCCTTTCTTTCGCTAATTCGGTTTCATGATAACGCATTATCCAGTATAACAGATCGTCGATCATTGTCAACGTTCCGCAGCCCCGGCGGGGACATTTTCGGCCGAACCATGCAATCCGCACGGCTTTGCGCGGATTTTTTGGGTGTTTTTGTCCGTCGGGTTTCCCTTTGGACGAATCATCCCTTGCTTTTGTTCCGGGGGTTGACTATAATAAGGCTGCATTTTTGCGCCGAAGGGGAGAGCGTTTCGGCGCTTTATGGGAGGACGCTGTGGACATTTCTGAAATCTTTATCCAGATGCTGATCCTGTTTCTGCTGATTGCCATCGGCTACGGGAGCACCAAGGCTAAGGTGCTCACCGCCGAGTCCGGCCGGCATCTGACCAATCTGGTGCTTTATATCACGAATCCCTGCACGGTGCTGTACAGCGTTCTGTCCGGCAAGGCTATGCTCACGGTGCCGGAGGTGCTGGCGCTGACCGGGATCGCCCTGGCGTTCTATCTGGTCCTGGTGGGCCTGGCCCACTTCGTGCCGAAGCTGCTGCGGGTCAGCCCGGAGGAGACGGGCGTGTACCGGTTCATGACCGTCTTCGGCAACATCGGCTTCATGGGCTTTCCCGTGGTGCGGGCCATCTTCGGCCAGGGGGCGGTGTTCTACGCCTCCATCTTCAATCTGTTCTATCAGCTCTTCGCCTATACCTACGGCATCCGCCAGATCTCCCGGGATCCCCGGGACGCGAAGTTCTCCCTGCGCGCCGTGCTGCAGCCGGTGGTCGTCGCGGCCCTGGTCGGCTATGTCATTTATCTGTGCGGCTTCCAGGAGCGCATCGCCGCCAGCGTGCCCGGCGGGATCCTGACCAGGCTTCTGGGCATGGCCGACGGCATCACCAGCCCCCTGTGCATGATCATCACCGGCATCGGACTGGCCCAGATCCCTCTGAAAAAGGTGTTCACCAACCGGCGGCTGTACATCCTGTCCATTGGCAAGCAGGTGCTGCTGCCCGTGCTGGCCTTTGTGCTCCTGAGTCCCTTCGTGACCAACCGGCTGATGCTGGGCATCTGCATCATCATGGCGGCCATGCCCATCGGCACCATGACGAGCCTGTTCTGCACCAGGTACGGCGGCCCGGTGGATACCGCCTCGGCGGGCATCTTCCTGAGTACGCTTTTGAGCATCCCCGCGGTGCCGCTGATCATGGCGCTGCTGTTCTGAGGTGAGACCATGACCCCGAAGGAGTTTCTTGACCTTGTCCACGTCTGCGAGGGACTGAAAAACGTCACCCGCCACTGCGACACCTCGGCGGGCCGCCGGGAGAGCGTGGCCGAGCACTGCTGGCGGCTGAGCCTCATGGCGGCGCTGCTGCGGCCGCAGCTTCCCGATTTTGACATGGAGCGGGTGATCGAGCTGTGCCTGGTCCACGACCTGGGCGAGCTGTTCACCGGCGACGTGCCCGCGTTTGAAAAAACCGAGGCCGACCGCGCCCGGGAGCGGGCGCTCTGCCGGGCCTGGGTCGATTCCCTGCCGGAGGCGCTGCGCGAGCGCATGACGCGGCTGCGCGCCGAGCTGGAGGCGGGGCAGACGGGCGAGGCGAAGCTCTGCCGCGCCCTGGACCGGCTGGAGGCGCTGATCCAGCACAATGAGGCGGATATCGCCACCTGGCTGCCCCTGGAATACGACCTGCAGCAGACCTACGGCCTTTCCGACTGCGCCTTCGACCCCTGGATCAACGCCCTGCGGCAGGCTGTTCTGGAAGAAAGCCTGGAAAAAATCGCGGCGGAAGCCGGAGAAATGGCATGATTTTCCAACAATTCTTCGGCTCTTGAAAAATTTTTGCCAAAAATGCGCACAAACAGTTGAAAACACTTTAAATCGCTGCTACAATAAATGGTATCTTTTTGAGAAAGAAGGAGAAGCTTTCATGAATAACGGAAGAGAACGCTTAGGCAGCCGTCTCGGCTTCATCCTGCTCAGCGCAGGCTGCGCCATTGGCTGCGGCAACGTATGGAAGTTCCCGTGGATGACCGGCCAGTTCGGCGGCGGCGGCTTTGTGCTGATCTACATCCTCTGCCTGGCGCTGCTGGGCCTGCCCGTCATGATCATGGAGTTCGCCCTGGGCCGTGCGTCCCAGGCCAGCCCCGTGCGCATGTATCAGAAGCTGGAAAAGCCCGGCCAGAAGTGGCATCTGCACGGCTATCTTGCCCTGTTCGGCAACATCGCCCTGATGGCCTTCTACACCGTGGTTTCCGGCTGGATCATCTACTACTTCGTCCAGTTTCTCACCGGCCACACCGCCGATCTGGGCTTCGTCCCCATGATCACCAACCCCACCGTCAACGTGGTCTACATGGCCATCACCGTGGTGCTGGGCTTCGGCATCCTGTGCTTTAACCTCCAGGGCGGCCTGGAGCGCGTGACCAAGTATATGATGGTCATCCTGCTCTTCCTCATGGTCGTGCTGGCGGTCCACTCCGGCATGCTCTCCGGCGCCGCTGAGGGCCTGAAGTTCTACCTCCTGCCCGACTTCAGCAAGATCAACGGCAGCGTCATCGTCGGCGCCATGAACCAGGCCTTCTTCACCCTGAGCCTGGGCATCGGCTCCATGGCCATCTTCGGCAGCTACATCGGCAAGGAGCGCTCCCTCATGGGCGAGTCCATCAACATCATCGCCATCGACACCTTCGTGGCGCTGCTGGCCGGATTCATCATCTTCCCCGCCTGCTTCACCTATAATGTCGAGGTCGGCGCGGGTCCCGGCCTGCTGTTCGACACCATGGCCCAGGTCTTCAACAACATGGCCGGCGGCCGCTGGTGGGGCACCCTGTTCTTCCTGTTCATGGTCTTCGCCGCCATGTCCACCGTCCTGGCTGTGTTCGAGAACATCCTGGCCTGCGTCCGCGAGATGACCGGCTGGAGCCGCCCCAAGGGCAGCATCATCTGCGCCGTCGGCATGTTCGTGCTGGCCATCACCACCGCCCTGGGCTACAGCAAGTTCCACTTCCAGCCCTTCGCGGAGGGCACCGCCTGGCTGGACTTCTGGGATTTCATTGTCAGCACCCTGCTGCTGCCGGTGGGCTCGCTGATCTTCACCCTGTTCTGCTGCTACAAGTTCGGCTGGGGCTGGGACAAGTTCATCGAGGAGGCCAATGCCGGCAAGGGCCTGAAGATCAAGCCCTGGATGAAGTACCTGTTCAAGTATGTGGTTCCCGTCATCATCCTGTTCCTGTTCGCCTACGGCCTGGCCACCTTCAAGTGGAAATAATCTACGCACCGTCTCGGGGGCTGCTTCGGCAGCCCCCGATTATTTTAGCCCCTGCCCCCCCGATTGGCCGGGTGGAAATAGGGGTGTTTTTTTCTTTCATTTTATGGTAAAATAAAAGAAAAACAAAGGAGCAGAGTCATGGATCAAAGCTATTATGAGGTGTCCTGCCGGTATCTTCGCTCCATCGTCCCCGAGCCGCCGGAGATCGCCATCGTGCTGGGCTCCGCCCTGGGGCCCTTTGCCGAATCCATTGAGGACCCCGTCACCGTGGACTATCGCGACATTCCCAATTTCCTCATCTCCACCGTGGCCTCCCACGCGGGCAAGCTGATCTTCGGCACCGTGGCGGGCAAACGGGTGGTCTGCATGTCCGGCCGGTTCCACTACTACGAGGGCTACGACTTCGAGCAGCTGTCCATCCCCGTGCGGGTGCTCAAGGGTCTGGGGGTGCGGGCGCTGATCCTCACCAACGCCGCCGGCGCCGTGAATCTCGACTACCGCCCGGGCGAGCTCATGCTCATCCGCGATCACATCAAGCTCATGGGCGCCAGCCCCATGCGCGGGCCCAACGACGAGCGCATCGGTCCCCGCTTTTTCGACGTCAGCCGCATGTACGACCCGGATCTTCTGGAAATCGCCAGAGAGGCGGCGAAGGGCAGCGGCCTGACGGTGCATGAGGGCGTTTACTTCTTCATGCCCGGCCCCCAGTTCGAGACTCCCGCGGAGATCCGCGCCATCCGCATCCTGGGCGGCGACGCGGTGGGCATGTCCACCGTCACCGAGGCCCTGACGGCGGCGCACTGCGGCCTGCCGGTGCTGGGCATCTCCTTCCTGGCCAACATGGCCGCCGGCATCGAAACCGCCCCCATCGACGACGACGAGGTGGTGGCCGCGGGCAACGCCATCGCCGAGCGGTTCAGCCGCTATGTGGCGCGCATCGTGGAGGCGCTGTGATGGAGCCGAGAGCCGACGCGGGTCTGGCCTTCGCCCTGCGCTATGAAAACGTCGCCTGGTATGAGGACGGCGCGGTGCGCATTCTGGACCGCCGGGTCTATCCCACCGTCCGCTTCGTGACCTGCACGGGCCACGGCAAAGTGGCACAGGCCATCGCCGACATGGTCACCCAGTCCGCCGGCCCCTTCACCGCCTGCGCCATGGGCATGGCTCTGGCGGCCTGGGAATGCCGGGACCGATCCGAGGCGGAGCAGCTTACATATCTGAAGCAGGCCGCCCACACCCTCTCCCACGCCCGGCCCACCACCGTGGGCCGCATGGAGCTGATCGCCGGCGGCTGCCTGGCCGCGGCGGAGCGCGCCCTGGCGGAGGGCAGGCCCGTGCCGGAGGCCATCCGGGAGCACACCGTCCACGCCAACAATGTGCGCTACCGCAAGGTCGAGCGCATGGGCGCGTATCTGGCCGATCTGCTGCCCGACGGCGGCAAGGTGCTCACCCAGTGCTATGCCGAGACCGTGCTGGGCATGTTCCTGAAGGCCGCCCGGGCGCAGAATAAGCGGCTCAGGATCTTCTGCGCCGAGACCCGGCCCTATTTCCAGGGGGCGCGGCTCACCGCCACGGTCTGCCATGACATGGGCTTCGATACCACGGTCATCACCGACAATATGCCCGCCTATGTCATGGAGCGGGAGGGCATCGACCTGTTCACCTCCGCCGCCGACGCCATCTGCCTCGACGGCACCGTGGTCAACAAGGTGGGCACCTTCCAGATCGCCATCGCGGCGAACTATCTGGGCGTGCCCTACTACGTCACCGGCGCCCCGGACCGGGGGATGCGCACCCGGGCCGACGTGACCATCGAGATGCGCGACCCGGAATTCACCCTCCAGGCCATGGGCGTGCGCACCGCGGCGCCCGGCGTGAAGGGGTATTATCCCGCCTTTGATATCACGCCCCCGTCCCTTGTCACCGGCGTGGTGACGGACCAGGGGATCTACCGCCCCGCGGAGCTGGCCAACTATTTCGCCTCCGGCGCCCTGGGCGAATTTGAAATGGTTATTTAGCAAGAAGGAACGCGTTATGAAACAGGAAAAATTCAATGTGACCGGCATGACCTGCGCCGCCTGCAGCGCCCACGTGGAAAAGGCCGTGGCCAAGGTGCCGGGAGTGCAGAGCGTGGCGGTCAGCCTGCTGACCAACTCCATGCAGGTGGGCTATGACAGCCCCGCCACGGCCAAGGCCATCTGCAAGGCCGTGGAAAAGGCCGGCTACGGCGCCGCCCCCAGAGACGCCGCCCCCGTCAAGAAAGAAAGCGCCCCCGACGCGCCGAAGATCGCGGGCCGGCTGATCGCCTCCATCGTGCTGCTGGTGGCGCTCATGTACGTCTCCATGGGCCATACGATGCTGCATCTGCCCCTGCCGGACTGGACCCCCATGACCCTGGCCATCATCGAGCTGCTGCTGGCCGCCGCGGTCATGGTCATCAACCAGCGCTTTTTCATCAGCGGCTGGCGCAGTGCGATCCACGGCGCGCCCAACATGGACACCCTGGTGGCCATGGGCTCCGGCGCGGCCTTCGTTTACAGCGCCGCCCGGACCCTCATGCTGGCCCAGGACCCCGCCCGGGGCATGGAGCTCCTGCACGGGCTCTATTTTGAGTCCGCCGCCATGATCCTCACCCTCATCACCGTGGGCAAGCTCTTAGAGGAGCGCAGCAAGGGCAAGACCACCGACGCGGTGCGCGCCCTCATGGCCCTGGCCCCGGAGACCGCCACGGTGATCCGCGACGGCGTAGAGCGGCAGATCCCCGCCGCGGAGGTAATGAAGGGCGATATTTTCCTGCTGCGGCCCGGCGAGCGCATCGGCGTGGACGGCCGGGTGCTGGAGGGCGCCGGGGCGGTGAACGAGGCCGCCCTCACCGGCGAGAGCCTGCCCGTGGAGAAGGCCCCGGGCTCTCTCGTCTCGGCGGGCACCATCAATCAGCAGGGCCTGCTCAAATGCGAGGCCACCCGCGTGGGCGCGGATACGACGTTGCAGCAGATCATTTCCCTGGTGGAGGACGCGGCCGCCACGAAGGCCCCCATCGCCAAGGTGGCGGACAAGGTCTCCGGCGTGTTCGTGCCGGCGGTCATCGCCATCGCCGCCGTCACCGCCATCGTCTGGCTGGTCCTCGGCAGGCCCTTCGGCTTCGCCCTGGGCCGGGCCATCAGCGTGCTGGTCATCAGCTGCCCCTGCGCCCTGGGCCTGGCCACCCCCGTGGCCATCATGGCCGGCGGCGGCGTGGGCGCGAAGCACGGCGTCCTGTTCAAAACCGCCGCCGCCCTGGAGCACACCGGCAGAACGCAGATCGTGGCCCTGGACAAGACCGGCACCCTCACCCGGGGCGAGCCCGCGGTGACGGACGTCCTGCCCGCCCCCGGCGTGACGGAGGAGGAGCTGATCTCCTGCGCCGTGGCCGTGGAGGGCGGCAGCGAGCATCCCCTGGCCGGCGCGGTCTGCGCCCTGGGCGCGGCGGAGCAGCAGGTCGCGGATTTCCGGGCCCTGCCCGGCTTCGGCGTGCAGGGAAGCCTGGACGGCGAGCGCGTCCTCGGCGGCAGCGCGGCGCTGCTTGAGCGCGAGGGGCTCATGACCCCGGACATGAAAAAGCGGGGCGAAGCGCTCAGCCTGGAGGGGAAGACGCCCCTGTACTTTGCCAGAGGGCAGAGGCTTCTGGGCCTGATCGCCGTGGCGGACGTGCTGCGCGAGGACAGCACCCGGGCCATCGCCGAGCTGCGTGACATGGGCATCCGCACCGTGCTGCTCACCGGCGACAATCGGCGCACCGCCCGGGCCATTGCGGACCAGGCCGGCGTGGACCGGGTGATCGCGGACGTGCTGCCCGCGGACAAGGAGGCAGTGATCGCCCGGCTGAAGGCCTCCGGCGTCACCGCCATGGTGGGCGACGGCATCAACGACGCCCCGGCCCTTACCCGGGCGGATGTGGGCGTGGCCATCGGCGCGGGCTCGGACGTGGCCCTGGACGCCGCGGACGTGGTGCTGATGAAATCCAGCGTCCGGGATGTGGCGGCGGCCATCCGCCTGTCGCGGCAGACCCTGACGAACATCCACGAAAACCTGTTCTGGGCGTTCTTCTACAACTGCATCGGCATCCCCCTGGCGGCGGGGGCTCTGATCTCCCGGGGCATCACCCTGAGCCCCATGATCGGCGCCGCGGCCATGAGCCTGTCGAGCTTCTGCGTGGTATCCAACGCCCTGCGGCTGAATCTGTTCGATCCCTACAAGCAAACAAAACGGCGCGTCCGGCCGGTGGAGCTGCCGGAGGAGGCTGCCGAAGAAAACAAGGAGGAAGCAACTGTGAAAAAGACTGTGAAAATCGAAGGCATGATGTGCATGCACTGCGTAGCCCATGTGAAGAAGGCCCTGGAGGCTCTGGAGGGGGCGGCGGAGGTTGAGGTCAGCCTGGAGGACAAGCAGGCGACCCTGACCGGCGACGTGTCCGACGAGGCCATCCGCGCCGCCGTCACCGAGGCGGGCTACGAGGTCACCGGCATCGAATAATCCCACCCCTGTCCCGGAAAGGAGCGTCCCCATGAAAATCCGCACCGCCATCGCCGGCTTCGGCCTGTCCGGCAAGATCTTTCAGGCCCCGTTCATCCACGCCGATCCGAACTATGAACTGAAGAAGGTATACGAACGCAAGACCGAGCGGGCGAAGGAGGAGTACCCCGACGTGCAGATCGTCCGCTCCTTTGAGGAGCTGCTCACCGACGACATCGACCTGGTGATCATCTCCACCCCCAACGATACCCATGTCCCCTTCGCGAAGCAGGCCATGGCCGCGGGAAAGCACGTGGTGGTGGAAAAGCCCGTGGCAGCCACCTCCACCGAGGCCGCCGAGCTGTGCGCCTTTGCAAAAAAGCAGGGCGTGGTGTTCTCCGTGTTCCAGAACCGCCGCCTGGACTCCGACTTCCTCACGGTGAAGAAGCTCATCGAGGAAGGCGCGCTGGGCGAGGTGCTGGACTACGAGGCCCACTACGACCGCTTTGAGCGGGGCGTCAACCCCAAGCCCTGGAAGGCCGCGGGCGGCGCGGGCGTGGGCGTGCTCTACGATCTGGGCGTGCACATCATCGACCAGGCCTATGTGCTCTTCGGCATGCCCAACGAGGTCTACGCCGACTTCCGCCAGCAGCGGCCGGAGTCCCCCGGCATCGACAATTTCGAGGTCATTCTCTATTACGACCGGCTCCGCGCCATCCTGTCCGCCGGCGAGCTCGTCACCCGCCAGGGCCCCCACTACATGGTCAGCGGCCGGAAGGCCACCTTCATCAAGTACGGCGAGGACGTGCAGGAGGCCGCCCTGCTCGCGGGCAAGCGGCCCCCCGCGCCGGACTGGGACGCCGAGGGCGAGGAATGCTGGGGCACCCTGTACTATGACGACGGGGCGCAGATCCTGGAGAAGAAGATCCCCACCGTGGTGAGCTCCTACGCCCGCTACTATGAGAATCTGTACGAGGTCATCACCGCCGGCGCGCCGGCGCTGGTGCCCCCCGAGCAGACCGCGGACGTGCTTCGCATCATCGAGGCCGCCCAGATGAGCAACGCCAAGAAGCGGCGCATCGCACTGTAACCCCACCCCATACCCCCCGGGACGGCGCCGCCGCCCCGGGGTTCCTTTTGTCACAATCGACATAAATCCGCAGCGCAATTCCCGGATTTTTGGCCGCCGATCCGGTGGGTATTTCTTGAAATCGTGCCGAAAACCCGCTATAATTTCCATGTGCCGGGTCCGGCGCTGATCTTGTATCCGCCGCGCAGCCGTCCGCCCCGGACGCTGTGCGTTTTTTTGTGCGCAAAAGGAGGCAAATCTTATGAAACTTGGTATTTACGGTTACGGCAACCTCGGCAAGGGCGTGGAGAACGCCATCGCCCGCAACGCGGACATGGAGCTCGCCGCCGTGTTTACCCGCCGCGACCCCGGTTCGATCACCATTGCCACCCCCGGCGTCCCGGTGGTCAGCGCCGACGAGCTGGCCGACTGGGCCGACCGCATCGATGTGCTGATGCTCTGCGGCGGCAGCGCCACGGATCTTCCCATCATGACGCCCGCCCTGGCGAAGCTTTTCAACGTGGTGGACTCCTATGACAACCATTCCTGCATCCCCGTGCACTATGCCGCCGTGGACGACGCCGCCCGGACCTCCGGCCATGTGGCGCTGATCTCCTGCGGCTGGGATCCGGGCCTGTTTTCCCTGGCGCGGGTCTATGCCGGCGCGGTCCTGCCCGACGGCGAGGACTATACCTTCTGGGGCCGCGGCGTCTCCCAGGGCCATTCCGACGCGATCCGCCGCATCCCCGGCGTGCTGGACGCCCGGCAGTACACCGTGCCCGTGCCCGAGGCTGTGGAGCGGGTGCGCGCCGGCGAGAATCCGACGCTCACCGTCCGCGAGAAGCACAAGCGCGAATGCTTCGTCGTGGCCGCCGAGGATGCCGACAAGGACGCCATCCGGGAAGCCATCGTCACCATGCCGGCCTATTTCGCCGACTATGACACCACCGTCACCTTCATCACCATGGACGAGCTGCGCCGGGATCACGCCGGCCTGCCCCATGGCGGCAGCGTCATCCGCACCGGCCGCACCGGTAAAGACGACGCCCATACCGAGGTCTTTGAATTCTCTCTGAAGCTCGATTCCAACCCCGAGTTCACCGGCAGCGTCCTGGCCGCCTTTGCCCGCGCCGTCAAGCGCATGGCCGACCGCGGCGACAAGGGCTGCAAGACCGTGCTGGACATCGCCCCGGTGGACGTATCCCCCATCCCCCGCGAAGAGCTCATCGCCCATCGGCTGTAAAGCCCCGAGGCGCCACCAAAATCCGCACAGACCCGTAGGGAGGCGTCCCCAGACGCCTCCGTTGGAAGCCATCAAGGCCTGTCAGGTCAAATCGGCGTGCACGGGCGCATGTGGGCATGCGCCTCTACGATGATCCCGCCCGTAGGGGCCGAACTCGGAGAGTCACGAATGTATGCCCACATCGGCCCGATGGGAACCGTCGATGCCCTGCGGGTCAAATCGGCGCACGGGCGCATGTGGGCATGCGCCCCTACGATGATTCCGCCTGTACGGGCCGTGGATCTCAGAGCGGCGAAGCGCCGTCATAACATCGAATCACAAAGGAGAAGCATCCATGAACTATTCCGAACGCTCCCTGGAGCTGCACCGCCAGTGGCGGGGCAAGCTCGAGGTCATCGCCACCGTCCCCGCGGACTCCAAGGACGCCCTCAGCCTGGCCTATACCCCCGGCGTGGCCCGGCCCTGCCTGGAGATCCAGAAAGACCCGTCCCTGAGCTATGAGCTCACCCGGCGGCACAACCTCTGCGCGGTCATCACCGACGGCTCGGCGGTGCTTGGCCTGGGCGACATCGGCCCCGAGGCCGGCATGCCGGTCATGGAGGGCAAATGCGTCCTGTTCAAGACCTTCGGCGATGTGGACGCCTTCCCCCTTTGCATCAAAACCAAGGATGTGGACGAATTCGTCCGCACCGTCTATCTGCTCTCCGGCTCCTTCGGCGGCATCAACCTGGAGGATATCTCCGCGCCCCGCTGCTTTGAGATCGAGCGCAAGCTCAAGGAGCTGTGCGACATCCCCATCTTCCACGACGACCAGCACGGCACCGCCGTCATCACCCTGGCGGGGCTGACCAACGCCCTCAAGCTCGTGAACAAGCGGCCCGAGGACGTGCGCATCGTCACCTCCGGGGCCGGCGCGGCGGCGGTCTCCATCGTCAAGCTGCTGCTCTCCGCGGGCTTCCGCCACATCACCATGTGCGACCGCCGCGGCGCCATCTATGCCGGCCGCGAGGGCCTCAACTGGATCAAGGCCGAGATGGCCGAGGTCACGAACCTCGACCGCCGGGCCGGCTCCATCGGCGATATGCTCGTCGGCGCGGATATCTTCATCGGCGTCAGCGCGCCGAACACCGTCACCGGCGACATGGTGCGCACCATGAACCGCGATCCCATCGTCTTCGCCTGCGCCAACCCCGATCCCGAGATCAGCCCCATGGAGGCCAAGGCCGCGGGCGCGCGGATCGTGGCCACGGGCCGCAGCGACTATCCCAACCAGATCAACAACGTCCTTGCCTTCCCCGGCATCTTCCGGGGCACCTTCGACGTGCGGGCCTCGGATATCAACGAGCCCATGAAGGTGGCGGCGGCGAAGGCCCTGGCGGGCCTCATCTCCGACGAAGAGCTGCGCGAGGACTACATTATCCCCGCCCCCTTCGATCCCCGGGTCGGCCCCGCCGTGGCAGCCGCCGTGGCTCAGGCCGCGCGGGAGACCGGCGTGGCGCGCATCTGACAGACCGTACATAAAAAAGCACCCTCTGCGGAACCATACGCAGGGGGTGATTTTTATGGATAAACGGGAAGAACCCGGCCTGGAGATCCGTGATCCGAAACTGCCGGCGGTCCGGGCCGGACAGGCCGGCAACGCCATGGAAGCCCGCCGCCGCGGCGCGTCGGGCGCGGAGCCTTACTGTGCCCGGTTGTAGACCTTCTCCACGTGGCGCTTTGCCCCGCCGATGATGAGCAGGCAGGCCACGACCTGGCCCAGCATGAACCACATCAGGATGATGCGCTCGTTGAAGCGCGTGGCCAGGGCGCCGCCCGCCATCTCGCCCACCAGGGCGCCCAGGGTGGAGAGCATGTTGAACGCGCCGTTGAACCGGCCCTTTTTCTCGTCCGGCACATAGCTCTGGGTGGCGGAGATGCGGATGGTGTAGGAGGTCACGCCGAAGATGCCGGTGCCGAAGCACATGAGCGCCATCACCGGCAGCGGGCAGAACAGATAGAAGCCCTCCAGCAGGGCGGTGAGCAGATAGACGCTCAAGGCCACCCGGTAGCGGAGCTGCGCGCGGATGGACAGGCGGTAGTGGATCGCGCCGCCGAGGGCCCGGCCCACCAGGGCGCCGCCCCAGACCAGCATATAGATATATTCGCCGTTGGGGTAGGTGTTCTTGAACCAGGGCAGGGTGATGACGTTGGACGCGCCGCCGGTGACGGCCAGCACGCCGAAGTACACCGCCACGGCCAGCAGGCCCTTTTCCCCGGCCAGGTAGGCGAAGCCCTCCCGGACGTCGGCGAGCATCTGGCGGACCTTGCCCGCGCCCTCGAGCACGTTGGCCTTCTGCGCTTCGATGTAGTCCTCTTCGGCGCGGATGCGGGTCTCGATCACCGCCGCGGCAAAGAAGCAGACGCCGTTGGCCGCCATCAGCGGGGCCAGACCCACGCGGTGATACAGGAAGGTGGATACCGGCACCATCACCGCGGACATGGTCTCCAGCACGCTGGCGATGGAATAGGCCTTCTGATAGTTGCCCTCAGAGATCAGCAGGGGATAGAAGCTGTCATAGGCGGTGAAATAGATGCTCTGGATCGAGCCGAGGATGAAGCAGTAGACCGCGAACACCGGGAACGAGAACCAGCCCGTGGCCAGCAGGCCCGCCAGCAGCAGGTAGAGCCCGGCGGAGATGAAATCCAGGGTATAGATCGTCTTTTTCCGGGAGCGGCGGTCGAGGAAAGCCCCGGAGAGGATCGGCATGATGAGCTGTGGCAGGGTGTACATCGCGATGTAGATCGCGTACAGCATGGTGGACTTTGAAAGATCCAGCACCATCAGGCTCATGGCGAAGCCCGTCATGGCGTTTCCGAACATGGAAACGACACTGCCGACGGTGAGGATGGTAAAATCCCGCGTCCACAGGGGATTGGAATTGTTGTTTCTTGACATTTTTACGTACTCCTATGCAGAAAAAAGGAACATCTGCCCGCCGATCCGGACAGATGTCTTTTCTGTGCAGGGCGCACAAAACGCCTCCCGCGGCAAAGAGCAGGCAGATCCTCCGGATATACGCAGGCCGGACCCGACACCGGGCCCTTGGCTTCATTCTATCTGGATTATCCGAGCTGGTTCATTCCTCTCACCGCACGCCGGAGGCGCCTTTCCGTTATCATGTCGAAAAGAACATATCATATTTTGTGCGATTTGTCAACATTCCGCCGCAATTCCCACCCCCACCGGGCCTTTGGTTCTCTGCGCGCTTTCGGTGTCAAGCAAGCGGGCCTCCGTCATCCCCCGCACCCGTAGGGGCGGATGCCCACATCCGCCCGCTTCCGCCGGGCCTCCGTCATCCCCCGCACCCGTAGGGGCGGATGCCCACATGCGCCCGCTTACACAAGGCTTTCATCATCCCCCGCACCCGTAGGGGCGGATGCCCACATCCGCCCGCTTACACAAGGCTTTCATCATTCCCCGCACCCGTAGGGGCGGATGCCCACATCCGCCCGCTTA
>CADBKB010000013.1 GCA_902795095.1 Oscillospiraceae bacterium | reverse complement strand
CAGGGTTTCCTTTCGCGTCCAATCAAACCGTTTTCCAAACTTTTTCCAAAAGTTTGGAAAACGCACGCAGCGTGGCAAAAATACTTTTTTGACACGCTGCAGCGGGAAAGGTATCATTCCCCTTCCCGCTTTCCGGTGTATTTCATAATGCACATTCTTCCTGGGCCGCGGATCATACCGTCGCCAAAGCTTTCTTCAGCATGATGATCTCGTCCGTTCTGTATTCCTCTGTGAATCCGGCCTTCAGAAACAGCGTGATCCCCGGGTTGTCGATGGCGATGTCGTCATAAAGCTCCGTGATCCCGTTTTCCGCGGCTGCCTCGCACAACAGCCGGAGGCCCTGGGTTCCGTATCCCCTGCCGCGATACTCTGCGCAGACAATGACGTCCGCGATCCAGATCTGACGGCCGGGGTCGAAATGATATGCGATCTCTCCCACGAGCTCGTCTGCTTCCGATTCCCGCAGAAAGCGGTAAAACCGTCCGCCTTGCGGACAGCCGATCCAGACGTCATACCAATCGGCCCAAGCACTTCTCGGGAATGGGATCGTCCCGCCCCAGGCGTGGTTGTAGGACATGGTGGCCTCGTCCGCTAAAAAGCGCTCGCGGAACCAGAGGTCGTCAATGGTGGGTTTGTAGAGTTCGATCATTGTTCCTCTCCGTCAAAAATATTGTTGAAAGCGTTATCCATTCATAACTGCCCGGCGCTAATACTTTTGATTTGATTGTCCCAATAGATCAAGAATTGTTCCGCGCATTGCGCATGCTGCTGCGCATTTTCAGGCTGTTTCGGATCAAGCGTCCTGAGCCAGAGATCCGGAATCATGTTTCCGGCTGCGCCGTGTCTGTATTTGGCGTTGAACAGCGTCTGATAATCGCCACGGTCATTCTTCAGGAAGACCAGTCCGGCAGCTACAGACACGATCAACTGATTCGCCGGTTTTTGCTTGAGATTCTCTCTGAGCAGCTCCAGAAGCTTGACATGACATTCTTGATAGGTGTTTCTGTATTGCTTTATCAATCTGCAGGCAGCCAGTCGGTCGTCTTCGGTAACCTTTGTGCGATGCAGCGTCATCCAGCCTGCATAAGAATTCCGGTCTATCTTTAATATTGTGATCCATTCTCGTTCTGCACTTAAATACTGGAAGCCCCGCACAGCAAACACGACGATTACAGGTACAAGAAACAGGGAAGCCGGTGCGAACGATGTGGTTTTTGCAAGAGTACAGGCAACCCAGAGATTGACGATACACAGTAATACAAGCGCCAAAGCATACCCGATAACGTGTTTTCTGTGGCTTCGAATCAATTCAATCGTCATATCATGCATTTCTGTATCGCCATCAATGACATTTCGCTTGTAAAAACGAGGCTTCATTCCATCGACCTCCTATCAGCGCGCAAGGCGCCCCCGGCGCCTTGCAACTGATCTTTCGAGTCTTCCTGTTTATTGAAAAGCACACCGGAAGGGACTCGTTTCATTTCTGCCTTTGGCAGAAACGTATAGTTGCGCCGCTCGTTATAGCGGCTCCCGACAGTCTGTGGGCCCTTCGGCATCTTCTATTGCTGCCCTTCTGCGTATCGACCGGAAGGGACTCGCTGCATTTTTGCCTTTGGCAAAAATGTAAGGTTGCGCCGCTCGTTATAGCGGCGCGCAAGGCGCCCCCGGCGCCTTGCAACTGATCTTTCGAGTCCCTTCCTCTTTTTGTGCCATAACAAACGGGGTGCACAAAGTGCACCCCGTTTGTTATGGCACACCGGAAGGGACTCGAACCCCCAACCCTCAGAACCGGAATCTGATGCTCTATCCATTGAGCCACCGGTGCGTTTGCTCCGCTATTATATCAAAACAAAACGCATTTGTAAAGAGCGAAAACCCGCGGATTGTGCCGATGTGATTATTCCGCCTCCTGGAGAATGGCGATGCCCGCGGAGGCGCCGATGCGCGACGCGCCGGCTTCGATCATGGCGATGGCGTCCTGATAGGTGCGGATGCCGCCGGCGGCCTTGACGCCGATGGCCGGGCCCACGGTCTCGCGCATCAGCGCCACGTCGGCAGCGGTCGCGCCCGCCTTGGAGAAGCCCGTGGAGGTTTTGACGAAGTCCGCCCCGGCGCGTACCGCCGCCCGGCAGGCCCTGATCTTCTCCCCGTCCGTCAGCAGGCAGGTCTCGATGATGACCTTGAGCAGGGCTTTTCCCTTGATGGCCGCGACAACGCCGGCGATATCCGCTTCGACCTCATCCCAGCGGCCTTCCTTCGCCGCGCCCACATTGATGACCATATCGATCTCTGTTGCCCCGTTTTGGACAGCGTCTGCGGCCTCGAAGGCCTTGGCGGCTGTCGTCGCCGCGCCGAGGGGGAAGCCGATGACGCAGCACACGGCCACATCCGACCCCGCCAGCAGCTTCGCCGCCCGGGCAGCGTAGCAGGAATTGACGCACACGCTGGCAAAGCCGTACTCCCGTGCCTCGGCGCAGAGCCGTTCGATCTGTGCGCCGGTCGCGTCGGGCTTCAGGAGGGTGTGGTCGATGTATTTTGCAAGGATTTGCTTTCTCATGTTCGGTTCCTTTCCTGTGTTTGATTCATTGCGGAAATCGTGGTATACTATTGAAAAAACGGGAAGGAGGGACAGCCGTGGCCAGGGGCAAAGAGCATAAATTCTGGACCATGGGGCTGCTGCAGAGCCGCGGCTGGACCCGGGAGCAGGCGCAGACCCTGCTGCCGGCTCCCATCTATCGCACCGTCGGCGCTCGCCGGGTACGTACCTGGCGGCGGGAGGATGTGCTGCGGGCGGAGGCCAGCGAGGCCTTCACCCCCGTCATCACCGACGCCGTGCGCGCCGCCCAGCAGGCAGAGCAGGCCATCGAAGACGCGAGAACCATGCTGCAGAAAAGCTGGTCCGCGGCGGCACTTCCCGAAAGCGACGAGGCCATTCTGGCCAGACATTATCACAGCGCCATCTGCCACCATCTGCGCCATCTGAGCCCATCCAACGCCGTGCGCACCGGCAAGGCCAGCAGCTATCTGGCGGCCTTTCTCTCCCTGGAGCACCGCGGCGCCGGCGAGGGCACCGGCGACATACTGCGCCGCTTCGTGATGACCGGCGTCTGGCTGGGCAGCAATCCGGCGACGCCGCTGAGCAAGCGCATTGAGGAGCGCTATCCCGCGGTGCTGCTGGCTGTGGCAGGCCGCGCTCTGTCGGAATTCCGCGCCTCCCAGCCCGAGGCGGACGCGGCGGATTTCCTGCGCATGCCCCGCTTCCCTGCCACGGAGCTGCTGGGGCAGAGCCTGGGCAGGCTCTATTCCGTTGTCTATATTCCCCGTGCGATCCGCAACAACCTGGAGCTTCTCGTCGCACTGAATCCGAAGGACGAGTACCCCGCTGCCCGGGCCATGCACCGCCATTTCATCCTGCACATCGGCGGCACCAACACCGGCAAGACCTACGCCGGCTTCCAGCGCCTGCGCAAGGCGAAAAACGGCGTCTATCTGGCTCCGCTGCGGCTGCTGGCCATGGAGGCACAGGAGACGCTGCTGAACGCCGGCGTGGCCTGCGCCCTGTGCACCGGCGAGGAGGAGGACTGGGAAGACGGCGACACCCACATCTGCGCCACGGCGGAGAAGCTGGATCTTTCCCTCGATTATGAAGTGGCCGTCATCGACGAATGCCAGATGATCGCCGACCCCCAGCGGGGCTACGCCTGGACCCGGGCGATCCTGGGCGTCTGCGCCAAGGAGATCCACCTGTGCGCCGCCCCGGAAGCCAAGGATCTGCTGGTGCGGCTGATCGAGAGCTGCCGTGACAGCTACGATATCGTCCGCCACCAGCGCAAGACGCCCCTGGTGTGCATGGAGCGCACGGTGGACTATGACCAGCTCCAGCCCGGCGACGCGCTGATCACCTTCTCGAAGATCGGCGTGCTGAGCGTGGCGGAGGATCTGCGCCAGCGGGGTCTGCGACCGGCCATCATCTACGGCGCCCTCCCCTACGCCACCCGCCGGGCCCAGATGGAGGGCTTCCTGCGGGGCCAGACCCGCTGCGTGGTATCCACGGACGCCATCGGCATGGGGCTGAACCTGCCCATCCGGCGGATCATTTTCATGGAGGCGGAGAAGTTCGACGGGATCGAGCGCCGTCCCCTGCGCCCGGAGGAGGTGCAGCAGATCGCCGGACGGGCCGGCAGATACGGCATGTATGACAAGGGCTATGTGGGCGCGATGCAGAATCTGCCCGAGATCAGCGCAGCCCTGCACACCGTGGTCCCGCCCCTGCGATACGCCGTCACGGGCTTTTCCGACTATGTGCTCGAGGGTCCCTTTGATTTATTGGAGGTCCTGGAGGTCTGGAACAAGATGCCCGCGCCCAAGCCCTACAAGCGCCTGGACGTGAGCCGGTATCTGACCATCATTTCCCGCCTGCGGGATCAGGGCTTCCGTCTGGATAAGTCCCAGGAGCTGCGCGCTGCCAGCATCCCCTACGACGAAACGGAGGACGCCCTCAATCAGCTTTTCTTCCGTCTGGTGCAGGCCTGGACCCTGGGCGTGGACCCGGAGCCGCCGGCCCTGTCGGACCGCCGGCCGGACGAATACACCCTGCCGGAGCTGGAGCTGCAGTGCCGGAAGCTGGACCTCTACTATTCCTTTGCCCGCTCCTTTGGTCTGGAGATCGACGCGGACGCCCTGTATGACGAGCGGGCGTGGATCGCCGAGCGGATCAACACGATCCTGCTGCACAATCTGCGCAACAACATCCGCTTCTGCCGCATCTGCGGCGCTGCCCTGCCCCTGCACCACCAGGGCAGCCTTTGCTCAAAGTGCTTCCGCTCCCACGCCGGGGCGCGGCGCTTCCGGCCTTAGCATGAGATATGCCCGCAGGACCGCCGCCTGGGTTTTCACATCGGGGAGCTGCCCTGCCATCGCCTGACGCGCCAGTTCCTCCAGCGGGACCAGCGTCACATTCAGAAATTCATCCTCGTCCAGATCCTGGTCGCCCCGGTGCAGGCCGCGGGCGAGATACATATGGATCTTCTCGCTGGAATAGGCAGGGGCGGGATAAAACACGCCCAGCGGGATCAGCTCGTCGCAGGTATAGCCGGTTTCCTCCCGGAGCTCCCGGCGGGCGGCCAGCTCCGGGTCCTCGTCCGCTGAATCCAGCTTGCCTGCGGGGATCTCCGTGAGCACCCGCTCCACGGGATAGCGGTACTGCCGCTCCACCACAGCCCGGCCGTCAGACAGCACGGGGATGACGCATACCGCGCCGATGTGCCGGATGAGCTCCCTGGAGGCTTCATGGCCGTTGGGCAGAGACACCGCATCGTCATAGACATGGAGGATGCGGCCGTCAAAAATCAGCTTGGAATCCAGCTGCCGTTCAATCAGATCATGTTCGTTCATACGGACCTCCCGGTCAAAAATATCATTCTGATTATAACACTTCGCCGCAAAAGATACAATGGAGACAGGCATGGACAACTATACTTATATTCTGCGCTGCGCCGACGGCAGCCTCTACACCGGCTGGACCAACGACCTTACGCGCCGCCTGGCCGCCCACCAGTCGGGCAAGGGCGGCAAATATACCCGTGCCAGGCGGCCCGTGGAGCTGGTCTACTGCGAGCAGTTTGAAACGAAGCAGGAAGCCATGCGCCGGGAATGGGAGATCAAGCAGCTCTCCAGAGAGGAAAAACTGAAGCTGATCAAATAAAACGCGCCGGACGGTGTCCGACGCGTTTGTTATTTACTCTCTTTTCAGCGCTTCGATGGGGTTCATGTTCGCCGCCTTGATGGCGGGAAGCAGGCCGAAGAGGATGCCGATGACCATGGAGAAGGCCACGGCTATGATGATCGCCGGCACGCTGATGGCCGAAGGCGTTCCGGAAAACTTGGAAAGCGCCTTCGATACGCCGATGCCGGCAGCCACCCCCAGCACGCCGCCGGTGCAGGTGAGCACGGCGGCCTCCGTGAGGAACTGCCACAGGATGCGGCGCTTTTTTGCGCCCACAGCCTTGCGCAGGCCGATCTCACTGACGCGCTCGGCCACGCTCACAAGCATGATGTTCATGACGCCGATGCCGCCCACCAGCAGAGAGATGCTGGCGATCCAGATGAGCTGCCGGTTGGTGGCGTTGCTCATCTCCTGGAGCTGCTGGGCCTGGTCAAGGAGATTGCGGTTCTGGTAGCTGAAGTGGCTCTCCTCGTCGCCGATCTGGCTCTTTGTCAGCGTGTCCGCCACCGCCTTGCCCGCCGCGGCCATGTCGTCGGTGCTCTTGGCCTTGACCGCCACGCTCTGGGGTTCGTCGTAGCGGTAGATGATCGGCCAGGTGCTGTCCGGCACGAAAATGTGGCCGGAGGAGGTGTCGGCGTAGAGGTAATAATCGTTGATATTCTCGATCACCGGACGGAAGCTCGACTCGGTATTGACCACGCCCACCACAATGAAGGGTTCAGCCATGATCTCGACGGTCTTGCCGAGGGGGTCCTCCCCCTGGAACAGGGTGCTGACCACCTTGGCGTCCACGATGGCCACCTTGCGATAGGTCTCATAATCGCCGGGCAGGAAGGTGCGTCCGGAGGTCATGGTGTAATCGTAAACGCCGAAATAGTCGGCGTCGATGCCGAAGATCTCGCCGTTGAAGGCGGTATTGCCGTAATAGATGCCGTCGGTATAGCTGCGATGGCGGTACAGGGAGGTCGCCTGCACGCCCTTGAGCTTGTTGAGCTCCATCTTCATCTCCGGCGAGATGACGCCGATCCCATCGGGGATCTCGCTCCAGGACATATCCAGCTCGCTGTCGTCCTGGTAGAGGCTGACGGTCACGGCGTTATTGCCCGAGCCGATCAGATTCTGCTTGATCTGCTCGTTGGTGCCCTTGATGGTGGAGACGATGGCGATGATGGCGGCGATGCCGATGATAATGCCCAGCATGGTCAGCACAGAGCGGAGCTTGTGGCTCCATACGCCCTGTATGGCCTGAAGGATGTTCTCTCTCATAGGCCGCCCCCCTATCCCATATACAGCTCGTCCAGGGTGGCGAGCTTCGTCTTGGCGCCCTCGCGGGCGTTCTTGCCGTAGGGGAATGCGATGGATTCATCCAGGGTAAGCCCGTCCAGGATCTGCACAGAGCTGCCCCAGACAGTGACGCCCGTGGTGATCTCCCGCTTCTCCAGCAAGCCTTCTCCGTCGTCGACATATACGTAGCTGTGCCCGTCCTCCTGCAGGATGAAGGGCTGCTCAAGATAGAAGGCGCCGGTCTGCTCATGCTCGGTCTCGAGCTTGAGCTCCAGGGTCTCGTGCTCACGCAGGTTCGCGTCGCCGTCGATGCGGACGGTAAAGGGATAATAAGACACATTCATGTTGCCGCCGCCGTAGATCATGGTGCTGTCGGTGGGCGTCTCGGAGATCTCCAGCACGGTGCCGCGGTAGGTCTGGCCGGACTCCCAGGAGGTGACGTCCACGTTCTGGCCCACATACACGTTGTCAAAATCCAGCTCGTCCACGGTGCCCTGGACCAGGTAACCGCCGCCGCCCGCCAGCTTGATGACGGGCTCGCCACTGGCCCGGGCGTCGCCTTCGCTGAGCACGGAGGAGATGGTTCCGGCCATCTCGGCGTAGACCACGCCGTCGGACAGTTCCTTGTTCATCCGTTTGAGCTCCACCTCCGCCATGCGCAGCTTGAGATCCAGATCCTTGATCTTCTGCTGCAGCTCGGCCTTCTCGGCCTGGATCTCGGCATAGCTGGGGCCGGGATTCGGGGTGACGGGGGTGCCGCTGTTGGAATTGGTGCCGCTGTTGGAATTGGAATTGGTGCCGCTGTTGGTGCCTGTGCCGGGCCTGATCGTGGTGCCGGAATTGGTGCCGCTGTTGGAGCTGCTGGAGCTGCCCGACTTTTTCTCCAGGGCGGAGATGGCGGCGTTCAAAGCCGCAACGGCGGCGTCCACCTGCGCCTGGGTGGCATTGGAGCTTGACTGCAGGGTCTTGGCCAGACTGATGGCGGTGGTGAGGGCCTTCACGGAGCTGTCAGTATACTGGGTTTTGTTGATCTTCTCGCCCCGCTCGATGGCCTTGTTGAGCGCCGTCTTGTTGGCGTCCAGGGGCGCGGGCGTCGGCTTGGGCGCGGGATCGGTGCCGCTTCCGTCGGACTTTTCCTCCAGCGCCTTGATGGCATTGTTCAAAAATTCCGCCGCAACGTCCACCTCAGCCTGGACGGCGTTCTCCTTCTCCTGCACCCGCTTGGCTGCGGCGATGGCAGCAGCGAGGGCGGCGGCGGATTTTTCGGTGTACTTGCTCTGATCCAAGCCGCTGCCGCTCTGAATTGCTGCATCGAGCGCGGTCTTGTCGGCGGCGGGAGGCGCGAGCTTGGCGGTGCCGAAGGGATGGCCGATGTAATCCGAAGCGTCAAATACGATGAACGACACCTCGCCGCCGCGGCGTGCGAAGCACATGCCGCCGGCCTGCAGGATATTGCCCTGGAGCATATTATCCTCGCTGACGCCGAACACAACGTACACCGGCGCGGGATCCGGCTGGTCCTGCGCCGCGGGATCCTCCGGATCGGGGGCGGGCAGGCCGATCTCTGCCAGGAAATCCCCGCCGTAGGGCACGCCGTTGGCACAGACGTAGAGATAGGGATCGTCGGGCGTGCCGGAGCCGCTGTGCAGGGCGTAGCCGTCCACGGCATAGTTCTCATCGCCGTCTGCAAGAAGGGTGAGCCGATAGGTGGGCCTGGCGGTCATCGACAGCCGAACCGCAGATCGCTGCGGCGCCGCCGCGCTTACGGTATAAACCTTGGAGCCGGCCAGGGTATTGTAGCGGGTCTTGGCCGCCGTGAGCTGCTCCTTCATCTGCTGGATCTCCAGCTCCTGGCGGGTGACCTCGAGCTGGGAGAGGGTGGTATCGTAGGAAAGGAGCTTGTCGCCGGGCATGACGCTCTGACCCTCGGTGACAAAGACGTCGTTGACCTGCTGGGTATCGGAAAGATAGACCGTCTGCACCTGATCCGAGCGCACCTCGCCGTAGGTGCTCTTGTCGTCGCCCCAGTAGTCGGTCATTGCGATGTCAGACACCGCGTAGACATTGCAGGTGCGCCGGCCGGGACTGGTGCCGTAGGCAATCGCGCTCGTAAGCAGCACCACCGCCAGCAGGATGCACACCACGGATATGATCGTTTTCCGTTTGTTCACCAGAAACCGTCCTTTCTCAGATCTCGAGCCGTCCATCCAGCAGATGATAGACCCGATGGGCGCGGTCGGCCACGGCCTGCTCATGGGTGATCATCAGGATGGAGGCGCCGTCGGCATTGAGCTGGTCAAAGATCTCCATGACCTGATCGCCGGAGGCCGTATCCAGAGCGCCGGTGGGCTCGTCCGCCAGAAGCAGCCGGGGGCTGCCGACGATGGCGCGGGCGATGGCCACGCGCTGGCACTGACCGCCGGAGAGCTGGTTGGGCCGGAAGTTCATCCGGTCCTCCAGGCCGACCCTGCACAGGGCCTCCTCGGCGAGTTGCATGCGGCGCTTTTTGGGCATATCCCCATACATCAGCGGCAGGGCCACATTGTCCTGGGCGCTGAGATTTGGCAGAAGATAGAAATTCTGAAACACGAAGCCGATGTGCCGGTTGCGGATGGTGGCAAGCTGGTCGTCGGTCCGGGTCATGATATCGCGGTTGTTGAAAATATAGGTGCCGGAGGTGGGCTTGTCCAGGCAGCCGATCAGATTCATGAGGGTAGTCTTGCCGGAACCGGAGGGGCCCATGATGGCCACGTACTCCCCCGCCTCCATCTCAAGGCAGATATCGTGCAGCACGGGCACCGGGGTCCGGCCGCGCATATAGTCCTTGCAGATGTTTTGCATTGACAGGATCATCCCACAGCCTCCGTTCCGTCCACCACGGCAACGCCGGGATCGGTGCTTGCCGGCGCGTCGATGACGCCTCCGAAGCCTTCGCCCGCGGGGACCGGGTAGGTCTGCGTATCTTCGCTGAAGCCGTCACCGAAGTCCGTCTCGCCGAAGTTTTCCTCGCCGAAATTTTCCTCGCCGAAGTTCTCTTCGCCCTCGATGTTCTCCACGTCCTCGGGGTTCTCCGCGTCGCTCTCCTCCACCTCGCCGGGATAGCGCACCGGAGCGCCGACGCGGCAGTTCTCGTCGGGATAGGCGATGAAATCCTCCAGGCTGAGGCCCTCCATGATCTCATAGCTGTCGGAATCCATGTTGTAGTTGCCCAGGGTAAGGAGCCGCTTTTCCAGCTTGTCCTTGCTGTCCGCTGCCCAGACCCAGGGATCGGAATCCAGATCGTTGATGTAGTACGAGGGCAGATAGAAGCCGCTCTCGCCCTCCACGCCGGTCATCTGGCCCTGCTCCGGCTCGATGTAGACGTGCTGGCCCAGCATGAGGCCATCGTCGCTGTTGAGCCGGATGTAGAAGGGGTACTTGCTGGAGGTGGTCATCTCGTCCTGGGCGCCGCCGTACATCATCATGCTGTTGCTCTGGATGGGGTTCTCCCAATCCACGGAGATCACGGTGCCGGACCACATGACAGTATCGTCGGTGCGGGAGCGGATGATCACGGGCATATCCGGCGCAAAGCTGGAGGCGTTCATCTCGTTCACGGTGCCGCGCACCCGGAAATCGCCCTCCTGGGTGATGCTGATGAAGGGCAGCGGCTCGCCGGTCTGGGGATTTGTCTCGCCGTTGGCGTTGACCTCCTTGATATGGCCTGCCACCGGGGAGAGCACGTTGGCGTCGGCCAGCTTGGCCTTGGCCTGGTCGATCTCCTTTTGCTTGGCGGAGATTTTGTACTCCGCCTCCTTGATGTCCAGCTGGATCTGCTGGATCTGCAGGGTATACTGGAGCTTGTTGGCCTGCTCGGCGCTCTTCTGCTCCTTCTCCAGGGTGGTGATCTGGGATTTTTGGGTGGTGATGGTATTGTTCATCTGCTCGATCTCGAGCTGCATCCGCTCCACATCGATGGACAGGCCCTGGGTGTCGTAGGAGAAAAGCACCTGGCCCTTGGAAACCGCGTCGCCCGCGGAAACGGCGATCTCCGCCACCTCCAGGCCATTGTCCCGGTTCACCTTGACGGTCTCCCCCGCCTCCACGATCCCGGCGTAGCGGTTGATCATGCCGATGGGGCCGATGCCGAGGATATCCGACACCGATATCACCTGGACCTTGGCCCCGGATTTGCCGCAGCCGGACAGGCCGATGGCCAGGCACAGGATCGCCAGAAGGACCTTCGTCGCTGTGTTCCTCATTGGGTTGCTCCTCCTTGTACATACAGTCAAACAGTCAAACGCGCGAAGCGCGCGGAACGGTCGGTTTTGCAGCGAACCTTCGCTAACTGTCACATTATATCACATGCGTTTCCATTTTCAAAGTCTCGTCCGGGGGCTGGACAGGCTTTTTTTGTAAATATTTTGTTACATTGCCCCATCTGTCCCGATGCTGTTGCCGATTTCATGGGAAGATCCGCATTTTTCCTTAAAAAAAGCAAAAAAACCTTTGACATTTGACAGGGACAATGGTATAGTATACAGGCCGCGTCGAAGGGGCTGAAGCTGAGGTATGCCCTCACGCCCCCAGAGCGAGACTACAAAAAAGGTAGGTGCAACCCATGAAGGCTATTTTCGTTACCGGCGGCAAGCAGTACTCCGTCAGCGAGGGCGATGAGATTTTCGTCGAGAAGCTGAACGCTGAGGCTGACGACACCGTGATCTTCGATCAGGTCCTGGCAGTCGTGGACGGCGAAAACTCCACGTTTGGCAAGCCCGTTGTCGATGGCGCGAAGGTCGAAGCGACGGTCGTGAAGAACGGCAAGGCTAAGAAGATTGTCGTCTTCAAGTATCGCCCCAAGAAGGACTCCAAGTCCATCCGCGGCCACAGACAGCCCTATACCAAGGTCAAGATTGAAAAAATCGCTCTGTAAGCTATGACCAGCGTTGAATTTTTCAATGAGGGCGGCAGAATCACCGGATTCCGCTGCTCCGGCCACAGCGGCTATGCAGAGGCCGGCGCCGACATCATCTGCGCCGCCGTCTCCACAGCCGTGACGTTCGCCTCCGACACCATCACCGATGTGCTGGGCGAACGTGCCAAGGTCAAGGTGAACGAGGCAAACGCCGAGGTCACCCTGAAGCTCCCCGCCGCATGCGAGCAGGAGGAGGCCGTCCAGGCCGTCCTCACCGGCATGATGCTCACCCTGAGCCGTTGGCGGGACGATTATCCTGATTATATCGAAGTTATGGAGGTGTAACACATGCTGAATATCAGTCTGCAGTTCTTCGCGCATAAAAAGGGCGGCGGCTCCACCAAGAACGGCCGTGATTCCGAGTCCAAGCGTCTGGGCGTGAAGCGGGCCGACGGTCAGTTCGTCCTGGCCGGCAACATCCTGGTTCGCCAGAGAGGCACCCACATCCATCCCGGCACCAACGTCGGCATGGGCAGCGACAACACCCTCTTCGCTCTGATCGACGGCAAGGTCAAGTTCGAGCGTCTGGGCAAGGATCGCAAGCAGTGCTCCGTCTACGCTGAGCAGTAACGCAACCGAACGACCGGAACATGGCGATGTTCCGGTCGTTTTTCATATTCCAGACCCACGCGGAGGCAGTATGCCTCCGATCACGCCGGAAGAAGTTCATCCCAGCGCCTTATGAACCGGAAACAGGATCAATAAAACAGCAGTAAATCTGCCCGGAAGGACGGTAACCCCATGAAAAAAACACTGAAGAACCTCCGAAATCTAAAGGAACTGTTCACAGAGCAAGGAACGTCGGGGCTTGATTTTGTCGACATGCGTATCGGTTATGACGGAAAGGTGTATTTTCTTTTCTCCTCCGGGATCCCCGCCCGCATTGACGGGATGTTTGTGAATACCGCCGCAGGCGCGGTGTACACGGCATTGGCACTCACGCCTTCCTGGCAGAGCGGCGCCGTGGAGAAGGTGGAAAGGTTCGATCTCGGAAAGCATACGATGAACTTCCATTTCCTTCTTCCCGTTCCCGACGGTTCCTTCCTTCTTCTGGGAGCAAGGTGTATGTATTCAAAGAAACGCGGGCCCGAAAAAAATGCCGTGTTCATTGACGCAGAAGGGAACGTTTTGCGTTCGCTCACGTTTGGAGACGGTATCGGCGACTGCATCGTCAGGAACGACGGGGTCATTATCACAAGCTATTTTGACGAAGGCGTCCTGGGAAACTACGGCTGGAAAGAGCCGATCGGAAGCTGCGGCGTACGCGCCTGGACTGCGGACGGAAAAACGATCTGGCGTTCCGAAAGAGACATAACGGACTG
This sequence comes from Oscillospiraceae bacterium, assembly GCA_902795095.1. The sequence goes on along the minus strand of CADBKB010000013.1, from coordinate 17,129 downwards.
TTATGCGATCAATATTGATGAGGACGGAAACCTCTGGTATTATTACTACACCGCTTTCCAACTCATCCGCACGGATTTCAGGACGGAAACAGCGTATGATCCGGGGGTGAAAGGCGCCGACAGATTCTCAGTTGTGGGAAACGGCAGCTTCCTGATCATGGACGGCGGGTATGACGACTCCGATTCTTTTTATGTGAGCAGAATCGGCCAAGGTCAGATCCGCGATACCGAGCCGCTGGAATTTGTCGATGAAAACGGGACCTCCGTTCCGGTGGAGTCAGTCCTATTCAGAGGCGCGAAAGCGCTCGTTCTGACCGGGGACGGAAGCGTCTGCTTCGCAGATTTTTCAAACATGGATTGACCGCCGCGCCGGACAGGCGCAGACGATCGGCGTTCCATTGGATATTCGTTTCACAAGGAATCGGGACAACGGGCAAATGATCGCCTTTGATCCAATCGATCATCCCGAGTCAGGAGGAATTATGTTTGTAGATAAGGTACGGATCTTCGTCAAGGCCGGCAGCGGCGGCAACGGCGCGGTGGCCTTCCACCGGGAGAAATACGTGGCCGCGGGCGGGCCCGACGGCGGCGACGGCGGCCACGGCGGCTCGATCGTGCTGCGGGTGGACGACAACCTCTCCACCCTGATGGACTTCCGTTATAAAAGAAAATATACCGCCCCCAACGGGCAGGACGGGCAGGGCGCCCGCCGCTCCGGCAAGCGGGGCGAGGACCTCGTCATCAAGGTGCCCCGCGGCACCGTGGTGCGCGACGCCGAGACCGGCGAGGTGATCCGGGACATGTCCTCCAGCGAGGACTATGTGCTCTGCAAGGGCGGCCGCGGCGGCTGGGGCAACAAGCACTTCGCCACCCCCACCCGGCAGGTGCCGCGCTTTGCCAAATCCGGCGCCCCCGGCGAGGAGCACGACGTGATCCTGGAGCTCAAGCTGCTGGCGGACGTGGGCCTGGTGGGCTTCCCCAACGTGGGCAAATCCACCCTGCTCTCCGTCACGTCCAACGCCCACCCCAAGATCGCCAACTATCACTTCACCACCCTCTACCCCAACCTGGGCGTCATCTATGTGGACGACGGCGTGTCCTTCGTCATGGCGGACATCCCCGGCATCATCGAGGGCGCGGCGGAGGGCGCGGGCCTGGGCCACGATTTCCTGCGCCACATCGACCGCTGCCGCCTGATCGTGCACATCGTGGACGTATCCGGCAGCGAGGGCCGGGATCCCGTGGAGGATTTCGACCGGATCAACGAGGAGCTGGCCCAGTACTCCCCCGACCTGGCCGCGCGGCCCATGCTGGTTGCTGCCAACAAATGCGACCTGCTGCCCCTGGACAGCGACAACCTGGAGCGTCTGCGCTCCTACGTGACCGGGCGCGGCTATGAGTTCTATGAGATCTCTGCTGCCACCACCCAGGGCACGAAGCAGCTCATGCGGGCAATTGCCGGCAGACTCGCTTCCCTGCCCCCGGTCATCGTCTACGAGCCGGAGTATGTCAAGCCCCTGGCCGAGGCAGGCAGCCCGGACGAGCTCAAAATCCAGCACCAGGACGACTACTGGCTGGTCACCGGCCCCTGGCTGTCCCGGCTCATTGCGGATATCAACTTCGACGACTACGAATCCCGGATGTACTTCGACCGGCAGCTGCGCCGCTGCGGCCTGTTCGACCGGCTGGAGGCCCAGGGCATCCAGGACGGCGACACGGTCTGCCTGGACGACTACGAATTCACCTACGAGCGGTAAAGGAGGCGCCATGAACGCAACGCGGATCTGCCCCAAGTGCGGCAGCAATGAAATCTACGTGATCGACGGCTACACCGGTCCCTACGGCAGCGGCAACAATGTCATGATCGGCGCCACGGTGTTCACCGCGGTGAAGGTCAACCGCTATATCTGCTGCACGTGCGGCTTCACCGAGGAGTGGATCGGCCGCGAGGACCTGGAAAAGGTCAAAAAATCCAAAAAAGCCCATAGATAACAATGACCGGCTGCGCAGATGCGCAGCCGGTTTTTTACAGGCTGTAGTCCGCTTCGTCGTCCACGGGCAGCCCGGCGTGGGGCCGCTCGGGGATGCGCTTGAGCGGATCGTATTTGAAGCGGCGGCAGCTTCCCTCCGCCGGGACAGGGCCCTTCCGCCTGCAGGCGACGGTATCGTCGTCAATGCGCGCGGCCCGGGCGCAGTAGGCGCAGGCCCGCTCGATCTTTCTGCGAAACAGCATGTCGCCGCCTCCTTTTTCCTTCGTTTTCTACATTATAACGCATGGCGGGCAAAATATCCAATGCTTTTTTCGCGCATGCAAAAGCAATTACCATCACAGCGGGCCAGAGAGGCGGCGCCGCGCCCGGCGCCGGACGCGCCGGAACCGCTGCCAGGGCGCAGGCGCAACCCGTCTGAAACGCTTTCGCGGCAAAATAGCCCCGGGGCGCGATACCCGCGCCCTGCCAAAGATCCGCCGCCTGCAGATGCACGCACATGCCGCCCCAGCCCACAGCGCCGGCGCACAAAACAAGCCTGATCGTCGGATCTCCCACCGATTCCAGCGCCCGCAGGCCGCTGGGCAGATCCGCAAATATGCAGATCAGCGCCTCGGATACCGCCCGCTCCACCGGCAGACGTGCAAGCAGCCATTGAACCGGGGGCAGATCCAGGGCCAACCGCAGCAGCACCGAGACGAACACCACACAGGCGCACAGCCGGGCGCAGGCCGTTGCCGCCCGGCCGACGGATTCCATCAAGCCCTCCGCCCCGGCCGCGGCATTGCATCGCGCAGATTGCACGCCCGGCGCGGTACCGGAGAATACCAGCGCGGTGAGGACAGCGCTCAGAGCATGGATCCCAAACAGCCAGGCGCAGAGGCCGGGCTCCGGGAACAGCCGGGCGCCGATCATGCCGAAGAAGATGGCGGGGCCGGTATTGTTGCAAAAAAGAAGCAGCCGCCGAGTCTGTTCCTTCGTCAGAGAGCCGCTTCTGTACCGTTCGCAGGCCGTATAGACCCCCAGGGGATAGCCGCCGCACAGGCCCATGACAAACGCACCCGTCGCCGGCACGCCCAGCAGCCGCAGGCAGAGCCTGTCCGCCCCCGCAGGCAGACGAAGGCCGCGGCTTGTCAGCCGCCGGGACAGGACAAAAAACGGAAACAGCGACGGAAATACCACCGCCAGAGCCTGCTGCACTGCGCCGGCCGCCGCCTGCCGCGCCGCGTCTGCCCGAAGCATCAGCAGCACCAGCAGCGCCAGGATCACCGGGACCTCTCCCCTTTTTCGCATCCTGTCACCCCCTGCCATGGTATGCTCCGATGCAAAAATCATGCCCCGGCGCATAGGATTCACCGGAGGTGGCAACATGTTCAAACCGGAAAAACTGTTCGTCCGGCTCTCCGAGCGGCTGGATCTCCCGGGCCAGGCCGTGATCCGCGAGCCCCAGGTGCTGCTCAGCGGCGACCGTCAGCTCACCGTGGAGGGCCACCGGGGCATCCGGCACTACGGGCCGGAGCGCATCGAGGTGCGCACCGGCCGGGGCTGTGTGTGCGTGGAGGGCAGGGACCTCAGGGTGACGCTGATGAACCCCGGCTGCACGGTGATCCGCGGAAAGCTTCGCTGCGTGACCCTGGAGACTGCGCCATGAGCCGGCTGACAGATTATATTCGTGGCGTATACCTGGCGCGATTGCGGGGCTGCGCCCCTGAGCGGTGCCTGGACGCCCTGCTCCGGGCCGGGATCCCCGTATGGGCGGTGAAAAAAACGGACGACTATACCTTGACGCTGCGCCTTCGCCGCGCTGACGCCGACGCCGCCCGCGATATCATCTGCCGCTGCCAATGTGAGGCTGAGTTCACCGCCCTGCGCAGTGTGCGGCGGGACGCCGCCCGCCTCCGGACGCGGTTGGCGCTGCTGCTGGGCCTGCCCCTGGCTCTGGTGCTGGCGATCGTCGCCTCCAACACCGTCGTGCGGGTCGATATCCGCGGCTGCGAAGCCGTGGAGGAGATCCGGGTCCGCCGGGCCCTGGACACCCTGGGGGTCCGCTTCGGCGCCTGGGGTCCCTCCCTGAACTCCGAGCAGATCCGCAACGGCATGCTGCGCCTGGTGCCGGAGCTGCGCTGGGTGGGCGTGAACTGGTCAGGCATGCGCGCTGACGTCCAGGTGGCGGAGCGTACCCGGCCCCGCGCGCCCACGCTGCGTACCGGGGCCGCGGATCTGATCGCCTGCACCGACGGCGTTATCACGGAGGTGGAGGCGTTGAACGGCCAGGCTCTGTGCGCCCCCGGCAACGCCGTCCGGGCGGGGGATGTGCTGATCTCCGGCATGGTGGATCTGGAGCGGCTGCGTGTCGCCACCAGAGCGCTGGGAGAGGTATACGCCGATACCCGACGCGCCGTGGAGGTCCGGACCCCCGCGTATCGCACGCAGTTCGAGGCCGAGGGGCCCGCCAGCGTCTGCCTGTGGCTGTGCGCCGGAAGAAAAAGAATAAAAATCTTCGGAAACAGTGGAATTATGATGGACGGTTGTGTTAAAATGATAAGCAGAGGTACTATGCGCCTGCCCGGCGGCGTGGAGGTCCCCCTGGGCCTCTGCGTCGAGACCTGCCGCCCCGCGGTCCGGCGTTCCGCGCCCCTGGAAGAGGGCGCCGCGGCCCGGCTGCTGGAGCGCTGCGCCGACCGTCTCCTTGCCGAGGCGATGGTCGCCGGCCGGGTCACCGCCGCGGACACCGCCCTGCGTACCGACGGCGGCGTGTATCGCCTCATCAAAACCGCGCACTGCCGCGAGATGATCGCCCGCAGTGCCGAGATCCCCATACTGGAGTTAGAGCAACATGGAAAGAGTGATCAACGCGGAACGGATGGAACAGCTCATTGATGTGTTCGGTTCGTTCGACGAAAATATCCTGCGCATCGAGCAGGCCTTCGGCGTACATATCGCCAACCGCGGTATGGAGCTGAAGATCTCCGGCGACGAAGAGAGCACCGACAAGGCCGCCCGCACCATCCAGGCGCTGATGCAGCTTGCCGCCAAGGGCGAGACCATCGACGAGCAGAAGGTGCGCTATCTCATCACCCTGGTCAGCGAGGGCAACGACGACCAGGTGCAGCAGATGTCGCGGGACGTGGTGTGCATCACCGCCAAGGGCAAGCCCATCAAGGCCAAGACCGTCGGCCAGCAGAAATACATGAAGGCCATTCTGAAGAACACCGTCACCATCGGCGTGGGCCCCGCCGGTACCGGCAAGACCTATCTGGCCGTGGCGGCGGCGGTGGCCGCCTTCCGCAGCCGGGAGGTGGACCGCATCATCCTCACCCGCCCCGCGGTGGAGGCCGGCGAACGCCTGGGCTTCCTGCCCGGCGACCTGCAGGACAAGGTCGACCCCTATCTTCGGCCGCTGTATGACGCTCTGTTCGACATGCTGGGCCCCGAGACCTATCAGAAATACATCGAGCGGGGCTCCATCGAGGTCGCGCCGCTGGCCTACATGCGAGGCCGGACCCTGGACAGCAGCTTCATCATCCTCGACGAGGCCCAGAACACCACCCGGGAGCAGATGAAGATGTTCCTGACCCGCCTGGGCTTCGGCTCAAAGATCGTCATCACCGGCGACATCACCCAGATCGACCTGCCCGCCGACAAGACCTCCGGCCTCAAGGACGCCATCCGCGTGCTGGAAAACGTGGAGGACATCGCCATCTGCCGCCTGAGCGCGGCGGACGTGGTGCGCCACGCCCTGGTGCAGCGGATCGTAGCAGCCTACGACAGCTATGAAAAGCGCCACGAGGGTCCGAAGGCCCCGGGCAAGACATTCAAGAGGAAACGGCCATGAATCATCGCATCGTCATCTCCTTCGCCCACCGGCGGCTGGACTCCGTCGGGCTGAATCTGCACCTGCGCAAATGTATCCGCGCTGCCCTGGCCGCCCAGGGCGTGAACGCCGACTGTGAGATCAACGTCCTCGTCACCGACGACAAAGGCATCCGGGCCATCAACGCCGCCGCCCGCGGCGTGGACGCCGCCACGGACGTGCTGTCGTTCCCCATGTTCGAGTTCATCCCCGGTCAGCTTCCGGCGGATCTGAGCGGCTGTCTCGACCCCCAGACGGGGCTGCTGCCCCTGGGCGACATGGCCATCTCCCTGGAGCACGCCAAGGCCCAGGCCAGGGAATACGGCCACAGCCTCAAGCGGGAAATCGGCTATCTCACCGTCCACTCCGTGCTGCATCTGCTGGGCTATGACCATCTTGACGAAGGCCCCATGAAGGCGCAGATGCGGCAGCGTGAAGAGGAAATATTGCAAAAAATCGACCTTTCAAGATAAAGAGGACAAAAAATGAACGAAAAATCCGCCATGATCACCATTGCCGGCCGGCCCAACGTGGGCAAATCCACCCTCATCAACGCCCTGGTCGGCGAGAAGATCGCCATCGTATCCCACAAGCCCCAGACCACCCGCAGCCGCATCTACGGCATCGTAAACCGCAACGAAACGCAGTATGTCTTTCTCGACACCCCGGGCTTCCACAAGCCCCGCACCCGCCTGGGCAGCTACATGGTGGACGTGGTCAGGGAGAGCGTCGCCGATGTGGACGCGGTCATGCTGCTGGTGGAGCCCATCGCCAATCCCGGCCCCCAGGAGCTGGGTCTGGTCGAGCAGCTCAAGGCTTCCCGCATCCCCGCGATCCTGGTCATCAACAAGATCGACACGGTGGAGAAGGAGGCCCTTCTGGAGGTCATCGCCGTCTACAGCGCCCTGTATGACTTTGCCGCCATCGTGCCCATCAGCGCGAAAAACCGCGAGGGGCTGGACGTGCTGCTGGAGGAATGCGCCGCGTTCGCCGTGGAGGGGCCCCACCTCTTCCCCGACGACATGATCACCGATCAGCCCGAGCGCCAGATCGCCGCGGAGATCCTGCGGGAGAAGCTGCTGTGGTGCCTGGAACGGGAGGTGCCCCACGGCACCGCTGTGGAAATCGAGCGTTTTTCCGAGCGTGAGGACGGCATCCTGGATGTGGACGCCACCATCTACTGCGAAAAGGCCAGCCACAAGGGCATCATCATCGGCAAGCACGGCGAAATGCTGAAAAAGATCAGCACCATGGCCCGGGTGGACTGCGAGCGCTTCTTCGGCGCGAAGGTCTACCTGCAGACCTGGGTGAAGGTGCGCGAAAACTGGCGGGACAACGCCCGCATGATCCGCAATTTCGGCTACGACCAATAATTCTCAGCATGAGCGCCGGCCATCCCGGTAAACCTATGCATAGGATGCTACGGAGGTTTGCCATGGATACAAAGCTGTACTGGTCCCTTTTCCTGGAAACCGGCGCGCCGGAGGCCTATCTTCTGTACCGAAACGCAAAGAACAAAGCGGCTCAGTGATCTGAGCCGCTACATATCGGAGAGCCTATGTATCTGAAAACCGAGGGGCTGATCCTGCGGCAGACGGACTGGAAGGAGACCGACCGGATCCTGAACGTCCTCACCCGGGACCGGGGCAAGATGACCTTCCGGGCCCGGGGCGTGCGCAGCCGCCGCAGCCGTCTGGCCGGGAGCTGCCAGCTGCTTTGCTACAGCGAATTCACCCTGTTTGAAAACCGGGGCGTCTATACCGTCGACGAGGCGGTGCCCATCGAAATGTTCACCGAGCTGCGCCGGGACGTGGAGCTCGTATCCCTGGCAGCCTATTTCGCCCAGGTGGCGGAGGTGGTGGCCCAGGAGGACAGCCCCAGCCCGGAGCTGCTGTCTTTGTGCCTCAACGCCATGTATGCCCTGGGCAAGCTGCAGAAGCCCCAGGCCCTGGTGAAGGCCGCATTCGAGCTGCGCTGCGCCTGTCTGGCGGGCTACACGCCCATGGTGGAGCGCTGCGGCGTATGCGGCGCGGAGGAGCCGGACCGGTTCCACCTGTCCGAGGGCTGCTGCGTGTGCGCCGGCTGCCAGCATCTGCTGCCCTGCGCAGCGCCATGCGCTACATCGTGGAATGCCCTGCAAACCGGCTGTTCTCCTTCCGTCTCGGCGAGGAGAATCTCGAAAAGCTCAGCGCCCTCACGGAGCGCTATCTCATGACGCAATTCGAGCGGAGCTTCTCCGCCCTCGACTTTTATAAATCCTTACAGATCAAAACGGAGTAACTATGTCTGAATTATACGAACAATCCCTGATCAAACTGGAGCTGGACCGGGTGCTGGCGCTGCTGGCCGAGCGCGCCGGCTGCCCCGCCGCGGCGGAGCGCTGCCGCGCGCTGCGGCCCATGACGGAGCCCGATGACGTGCGCCGCGCCCTGGCCGAGACCTCGGCCGCCTGCCGGCTGATGGAGACCAAGGGCGTGCCGGGCTTCCGGGGCGCTGTGGACGTATCCGACGCGCTCATGCGCGCCGAGCGGGGCGGCAGTCTGTCCCCCGCGGAGCTGCTGCGGGTGGCGGGTCTGCTGCGCTGCGCCAGAACGGTAAAATCCTACGGGGAAACGGACCATGTTGACTGCGTCCTCGATCCCCTGTTCAACCAGCTCATCCCCAACCGCTTCCTGGAGGACAAGATCACCACCGCCATCATCTCCGAGGAGGAGATCGCCGACGCCGCCAGCTCGGAGCTGGCCTCCATCCGGCGAAAAATGCGGGCCCAGAGCGCAAAAATCAAGGAATCCCTGCAGAAAATCATCTCCTCCCCCACCTATGCCAAGGCCCTGCGCGAGCCCATCATCACCATGCGGGGCGACCGCTATGTGGTGCCCGTCAAGGCCGAGAGCAAAGCCGCCGTCCCCGGCCTGGTGCACGACGTGTCTTCCAGCGGCGGCACCTTCTTCATCGAGCCCATGACCGCCGTCAACGCCAACAACGCCCTGCGAGAGCTGGCTCTGGCCGAGCAGGCCGAGATCGAGCGCATCCTGGGCGAGCTCTCCGCCGACGTCAGCGCCCACCGGGACCGCATCGAGGACGACTACAAGCTTCTGGTGGAGCTGGACGTGATCTTCGCCAAGGCCCAGCTCAGCTATGCCCAGAAGGCCATTGAGCCGGAAATCGCCGCGGACGGCGCCCTGGAGCTCATCCGGGCCCGTCATCCGCTGATCGATCCCCAGGCCGTGGTGCCCATCAGCGTGCGGCTGGGCAGCGATTTCGACACGCTGGTCATCACCGGCCCCAACACCGGCGGCAAGACCGTCACTCTGAAAACTCTGGGTCTTCTGACCCTCATGGCCGAATGCGGCCTGCATATCCCCGCCGACCACGGCAGCCGCGTCAACATCTTCCGCCGGGTGCTGGCGGACATCGGCGACGAGCAGTCCATTGCCCAGTCCCTGTCCACCTTCTCGGCCCACATGAAGAACATCGTGCAGATCGTGGACCAGTGCGACAGCGAAAGCCTGATCCTCTTTGACGAGCTGGGCGCGGGCACCGACCCCGCCGAGGGCGCCGCCCTGGCGGTGGCGCTGATCGAATTCTGCCGCACCATGGGCGCCCGCGTGGCGGCCACCACCCACTATGCCGAGCTCAAGATCTTCGCCATGCGCACGTCGGGGGTGGTGAACGCCTCCTGTGAATTCGATGTGGAATCCCTCATGCCTACCTACCGCCTGCTCATCGGCATCCCCGGCAAATCCAACGCCTTTGCCATCTCCCGCCGCCTGGGTCTGAGCGAGGACATCATCAAGAAGGCCCAGGACATGGTCTCGGAAAACGACCAGAACTTTGAGGACGTGCTCAATGCCCTGGAGCAGCAGCGCCAGCAGATGGAATCCGCCCGCATCGAGGCCGAGCGCCTGCGGCTGGAGACCGAGCAGCAGAAAAAGCAGTCCGACGAGTACTATGCCCAGATCCGCCGGGAAAAGGAGAAAGCGACCCAGAAGGCCCGGGCGGAGGCCCAGTACATTATCGACGACGCCCGCCGCGCCGCGGACGAGGTGCAGCAGGAGCTGAAGCAGCTTCGAAAGCAGATGCGCGAGATGGGCGCCGCGGATGACATGAATCTTCGCCAGAGCGAGCTGCGCCGCAAGCTCAATGAAGCCCAGGACGCCCTGACCGTGCACAAGCCCCAGGTGGAGCGCCCCAAGCCCTCCAGAGCCGTGCGCGTGGGCGACACCGTGGAGCTCATCCGGCTGGGCACCCGGGCCACGGTGCTGGAAATCAAGAAGGACGGCAGCTATACCCTCCAGGCCGGCATCATGAAGGTGAACGCCAAGCCCGAGGAGGTCTATCTTCTGGAGCAGGCGCCCGCCGCCCAGCAGTACATCCAGAAAACCGTGCGGGAATTCCGCAACCAGGCCGCCAATCCCGAGGTGGACCTGCGGGGCATGGACGCCCAGGAGGCCGTCGGCACCCTGCAGAGCTTCCTGGACCACGCCATGCTGGCCAACCTCACCTCCGTGCGCATCATCCACGGCAAAGGCACGGGCATCCTGCGCCGCGCCGTGCAGGAGGAGCTGCGCCGCAACAAGCACGTCAAGGAATTCCGCCTGGGCGTCTTCGGCGAGGGCGAGGACGGCGTGACCATTGCCACTTTGAAATAACATGCGATCACTGGCCTGGTTCTCCCTGGGGTTTTGCGCGGCGCTGGCCATATGCGCGGCATTGCTCCCGTCGCCCTGGGGCTTCGCCGCGGCGGGCCTCTGCGCCCTGGCCTTTGCCACCCTCATGACGGCAAAGCGCGGCTGGTCGGTGGCGGCGGTGGCCGCGCTTGGTCTGGCCGTGGGCTTCTGCTGGTTCTCGGCCTATGATCTGCTCTTTGCCGCGCCGATCCGCGGCTTCTCCGACCGAACGCTCGCCGCCGAGGCCGTCGCCCGGGACGACGCCCAGCCATCCGCCTACGGCCGCAGCGTCTATGCCGACGCCGTCATCGAGGGCCGTCGTGCGCGGGTGCTGCTGTATTATTCCGACGATATTCCCGTCCGCCCCGGGGACGTGCTGACCTTCACTGCCAAATTTCGCGCCCCGGAGGACGACGATCTCTACTACCGCTCCATCGGCGTGAGCCTTGTGGGCAGCGTCCGCCGCGGCACGCTGTGCGTGCAGGAGGGCAGGCAGACCCTGCGCACGCTTCCCCTGCGGCTGCGGCGGATCCTCAAGGATCAGATCCGCGCGGTCTTTCCGGAAGACGCCGCACCGCTGATCACGGCTCTGCTGACCGGCGACCGCAGCGGCTTGAGCTACAATGAGAAGAACAGCCTTTCCGTGTCCGGCATCGCCCACATCGTGGCGATCTCCGGCATGCACGTGTCCATTCTGCTGGGGCTCATTTCCCTGCTGCTGGGCAACCGGCGACGGCTCACCGCCCTGCTCGGGATCCCGGCGGTCGTCGTTTTCACCCTGATGACCGGCGCCGTGCCCTCGGTGGTGCGCGCCTCGGTCATGCATTCCGTGTGGCTGCTGGCGCCGCTGCTGGACCGGGAGAACGACCCGCCCACCAGCCTGGGCTTCGCCGCCCTGTGCGTTCTGATCCCGAATCCCTGGGCCGTGGCGAATCTGAGCTTCCAGCTCTCCTACGGGGCCATGGCCGGCATGCAGCTTCTGGCCGGTCCCGTCTACCGGAAGATCTCCGACCTGCCTCCGATCCATCGCGCCCTGCGCCGCCGCTTTGCGCGGCAGCCGGTGCGGTATCTCATCGCCACCGTGTCCGCCACCTGCGGCGCGCTGGTGTGCACCCTGCCGCTGAGCGCGGCGCGGTTCGGGACCGTCAGCCTGGCCGCCATGGCGGCCAACCTGCTTACCCTCTGGGCCGTATCGCTCCTGTTTGAGCTCGCGCTGCCGGTATGCCTGCTGGGCGCGCTCTGGCTGGCCCCGGCAAAGCTGCTGGGATCTGTGTGCGCCATTCTGGCGCGCTACATTTTGAGCGTGGCAGGCGCCGTGGCCTCCGTTCCCTTTGCGGCGGTCTATACCCGAAACGTGTTCATCGTGCCCTGGCTGATCTTCTGCTATCTGGCCCTCGCCTGCTGTCTTTTGCCCGGCGGCAGAAAAGCGATCCTGCCCGCCGCCTGTGCCTGCATTCTGGGCCTGTGCGTGAGCCTGTGGCTGGGTTGGCTCGACGGAGGCTCGAGGGAGCTGCAGATGACCATGCTGGATGTGGGCCAGGGACAATGCCTGGTCTATTCTGACGGCGGCGTAACGCTTATGTACGACTGCGGCGGCGACGGCGGCGACACCGCCGGCGAGACCGCCGCCCGATATCTGCTCTCCAAAGGCGTCTCCCGGCTGGACGTGCTGGTACTCAGCCACTACGACCGGGATCATACCGGCGGAGTCTGCCAGCTTCTGGAGCGGATCGACGTGGACGCCCTGTACCTGCCGGACCTGCCGGATGACTCCGGGACGCGCGCCGCCATCGAACAAAGCGCCGTCAGCCACGGGGTCGCGATCAATTATGTTAACCAGGACGAAAGACTGTCCTTTTCCGGCAGCACGGCCCGGCTGTTCTCCCCGTTGACGGAGGGCTCCGACAACGAGGCCTCCGCGGCGCTGCTGGTGAGCCAGGGCGAATTCGACATTCTGACCACCGGCGACATGCCTGCCGGCGCCGAGCGGCTGCTCGCGGGCAAGGGCCTTCCCGATATCGAGGTGCTGGTGGCGGGCCACCACGGAGCGAAAACCTCCACCTGCGACACGCTTCTGGAGCAGACCCGCCCCGAAACCGTGCTCATCAGCGTGGGCAAGAACAATTCCTACGGCCATCCGGCCGAAGAAACCCTGGCGCGCATCGGCAATATCAACGCGCAGATCTTCCGCACGGATATGTGCGGCAATATTACGGTAAGGAGGGAATGACATGGCGAAAAAAGCGGATCAAACCGCGGCCCTCCAGGCCCTTAAGGCAGCTCTGCGCGAAAAAAAGCCCCGCCACCTGTATATTTTCCACGGCGAGGAGGACTACCTGCGCACCTATTACCTGGGCCAGCTTCGCAAGCTGCTCATCGACGGACCCGCGGCGGACTTCAACCTCCACCGCTTCGACGCCCGCACCATGGAGCTCGGCGCCTTTGCCGACGCCATGGACGCCCTTCCCGTCATGGCGGAGAGCTCCTTTATCCAGGTGGACGACGTGGATCTGTACCAGTTGGGAAGCGAGGACCGGGACCAGATGGCGACCCTGCTGAGCGATATCCCCGATTACTGCTACATTGTGTTCGTCTACGATACCTGCCCCTGGAAGCCCGACCGGCGCATGCGAAAATTCCATGCAGCCATAGAAAAAAACGCCGAGATCGTCGAATTTGCCCGGCAGGCTGAGGGGGAGCTCACAAGCTGGGTGGCCCGCCACTTTGCCAGCGCCGGCAAGCGGATCACGCCGGAGCTGTGCCGCTATCTCATGAATCTCTGCGGCGGCGCCATGACGGCCCTGGCCTCGGAGATCTCCAAGGTGGCCGCCTACAGCACCGCCCCGGAGATTTCGCGGGCGGATATCGACGCGGTGGTGGAGCCGGTGCTGGACGCTGTGGTCTTCCAATTGACGGACGCCATTGCCGAGGGCCGGAACGCCGGCGCCCTGCAGACCCTGCGCACCCTGCTCCGGATGCAGCAGGAGCCCATCCCCATCCTGGGTGCCATCGGCTCCCAGCTCCGAAGGGCGGACGCTGCGAAAACGCTGCTCGCCGCCGGCAAGGGAACGGATGCGCTGATGAAGCTCTGCGCCATCAGCTCCTACCCCGCCCAGAAGGCCTTTGGCTTTGCCCGGCGAATGCCGGAGCGCTTCTTCACCTCCGCCCTGGCCCTGTGCGCCGAGACGGACTATCAGCTCAAAACCTCCTACGACGAGCCCGGAGCCCTGCTGGAGCTGCTGATCCTGCGCCTTGCACAGGAGGCGAGCCATGCTTGATATCCCCCAGGCCATCGTGGTGGAAGGCCGCTATGACGCGGCGAAGCTGCGGCAGATCGTGAACGCTCCGGTGTTTGAAACCTCCGGCTTCGGCGTCATGAACGACAAAAAGCTGCTCTCCCTTCTGCGCCGGGTGGCGCAGAAGCGGGGCCTCATCATCCTGACGGACCCGGACGGGGCGGGCTTCGTGATCCGCAATTTCCTGCGCGGCGCCCTGCCGAAGGACCGGGTGCTGCACGCCTATGTGCCGGATATCTACGGCAAGGAGCGGCGGAAGGAAAAGCCCGGCAAGGAGGGCAAGCTCGGGGTGGAGGGCATGGACGAGGAAACGATCCTGCGCGCTCTGCAAAACGCCGGCGTGCAGGCCGCAGAATCCGGCAGACAGCGCGATCCCATCACCAAATACGACCTCTACACCTGCGGCCTTTCCGGGCACGAGGGCAGTCAGGCCGCCCGGAAAAAGCTCCTGCACGCGCTGGAGCTGCCCGAGCGCATGAGCGCCAACGCCCTGCTGCAGGCTTTGAACGTACTCTACGACCGAGAGGAATTTCTGAGAACCTATTCCAATATCGGAGACTGAAATGATCGATATATCCGTAAAAGACCTGGTAAAATCCTTTGAAATCGGCAATCATCTGCTCGACGGTCTGAGCTTCGATATCAACTCCGGCGAGCGCGTGGGCATCATGGGCCGCAACGGCTGCGGCAAGACCACCCTCTTCCGCATCCTCACGGGCGAAATATCTCCCGACGAGGGCACGGTCATGATCGCCCCGGGCAAGAAGCTGGGCTTGATCTCCCAGATCCCCCATTACCCCGCCGGCTATACCGTGGAGGACGTGCTGCGCACGGCCTTCGCGCCGCTTCTTTCCATGCGGGAGAAAATGACAAAGCTGGAGCACACCATGGGCGCGGACGCCTCGAAGCAGACCCTGGCGGAGTATGACCGGCTGAGCGCCGCCTTCGCCTCCGGCGGAGGCTATGAGATGGACGTGCAGACCGACAAGGTATGCGGCGGCCTGGGCATCCCGGCGGAGCAGCGGGCGCAGGAATTCGACCGCCTGTCCGGCGGCGAGAAGACCCGGGTGAATCTGGCCCGGCTTCTGCTGGAGAAGACCGACATCCTCCTGCTGGACGAGCCCACGAACCACCTCGACCTCAAGAGCACCGAGTGGCTGGAGGACTATATTCTCAAATTCCGCGGCACAGTGCTGACCATCTCCCACGACCGCTATTTCCTGGATCGGGTGGTGCAGCGGGTGATCGAGCTGTCCGAGGGCAGAGCGGAGTTCTACAGCGGCAACTATTCGTTCTATCTGGAGGAGAAGCAGAACCGCTTCAACCTGCAGCTCAAGCAGTATGAGCAGGAGCAGGCCAAGCTGCGCCAGCTCGGCTATACCCTGGAGCGCATGAAGGGCTGGGGCATCAACAACCGTACCCTCTACCGCCGGGCCATGAGCATCCAGCACCGCATGGAGCGCATTGCAAAGACCGAGCGCCCGAAAACGGAGAAGACCCTGCGCGCCCGGTTCGACGCCCGGGACTTCTTCGGCGACGAGATGTTCACCGTGAAGCGCCTGTCCAAGTCCTTCGGCGGCCGCACCCTGTTCAGCGACGTCAATCTGGAGGTCAAGGGCGGCGAGCGCATCGCCCTGCTGGGGGACAACGGCACGGGCAAATCCACCTTCCTGCGCATTCTGCTGGGCGAGGAGCCCTGCGACGCCGGCACGGTCCGCTTCGGACCCACGGTGCGCTATGGGTATCTGCCCCAGATCATCCGCTTCTCTCATCCCGAGCGCAGCCTCTACGACACCATGCTCTACGAGAAGAACTATACCCCCCAGGCGGCCCGGGACCGGCTGGGCGCCTTCGCCTTCTCCGGCGAGGACGTGTTCAAATCCGTCGCCACCCTCTCCGGCGGCGAGCAGTCCCGGCTGCGGCTGTGCATGCTCATGGACGACAAAATCAACCTGCTGGTGCTCGACGAGCCCACCAACCATCTGGACATCGCCTCCCGGGAGTGGATCGAGTGCGCCATCGACGAATACGAGGGCACCCTGCTGTTCGTCTCCCACGACCGCTACTTTGTGGACAAGTTCGCCACCCGGGTCTGGGAGCTGGAGGGCGGCGTTATCCGGGACTTCAAGTGCGGCTATGCCAAGTACCGCTCCATCAAGGCCCATGAGCAGATGAACCTGCAGCAGGCCCCCGCGCCGAAGCCCGAGAAAAAGGAAAAGCCCCGCAATCCCGACAAGCAGAACGAGCGAAGGCTCCGGGTGCTGGAGCGGGAGATCGAGGCCATGGAGCAGCAGCTGGCCGACTACGATACGCAGATCAGCCAGACCGGAGCAGATTATCAGGCCCTGACCAGGCTCATGGAGGAGCGGCAGGCCCTGGAGGCAGCGCTGGATGAAAAAATGGCCCAGTGGGCCGAGCTGTCGCCGGATTGACTTTTGATAAAGATATCTCTATAATAGACCCAATCAGTACCAAAAGGAGGATTCCAAATGAGCGAATCTTGCAGCGGCAACTGCGCATCCTGCGGCGAAAGCTGCGGCGACCGCAGCCAGGAGAGCCTCCTGGCTCCCGCCAACCCCAAATCAAACGTGAAAAAGGTCATTGCCGTCATGTCCGGCAAGGGCGGCGTGGGCAAGAGCACCGTGTCCGCCATGCTGGCGGTGGCCATGCTCCGCCGCGGCTACCGCACGGCGATTCTGGACGCGGACATCACCGGCCCGTCCATCCCCAAGGCCTTCGGCGTGACCGATCCCATGGGCTCCACGGAGGACGCCCTGTACCCCGCCCGCAGCGAGGATGGCATTGAGATCATGTCCATCAACCTGCTGCTGGAAAATGACACCGATCCCGTGGTCTGGCGCGGCCCCGTGGTGGCCGGCGCGGTCCAGCAATTCTGGTCCGACGTGGTGTGGGAGGACATCGATTTCATGTTCGTGGACATGCCCCCCGGCACCGGCGACGTGCCCCTGACGGTGTTCCAGTCCCTGCCCATCGACGGCGTCATCGTCGTCACCTCCCCCCAGGACCTGGTGTCCATGGTGGTGACCAAGGCCATCCGCATGGCGAATCTCATGCAGATCCCCGTGCTGGGTCTGATCGAGAACTACAGCTACCTGCTGTGCCCCGACTGCGGCAAGCGCATCGACGTGTTCGGCCGCAGCCATCTGGAGCGCGTGGCGGCGGAGATGCACCTGCCGGTGCTGGCCTACCTGCCCATCGATCCGAAGGTGGCCCAGGCCGTGGACTGCGGCCTGGCCGAGAGCATCGACACCAGCGCCCTCGAGCCCGCCTGCATCGTGCTGGAAAAGAAAATAAAAAAGGA
>CADBKB010000012.1 GCA_902795095.1 Oscillospiraceae bacterium | reverse complement strand
ATCCGGGGCAACCTCGGAGAGCCGCTGAGCCAGCCGCCCTACGGTTATATCAAATCGCCGGAGGATAAAAAGCGCTGGATCATCGAGCCGGAGGCGGCAGTGGTCGTCAGACAGATCTTCCGTCTCTGCATCGAGGGCAAGGGAAACGAGAGCATTGCCCGGATTTTAACGGAGCAGAAGATTCTCAATCCCACAGCCTACTGGCGGGAGCGCGGCGAAGGTCGCGGCGGAAAGAAGACGCAGCCCAATCCCTATCTCTGGAAGCACACGACGGTGGAGAAGATTTTGCGCCAGCAGGAATACTGCGGCGACATCATCAACTTCAAAACCTACTCCAAGAGCTTCAAGAACAAGCAGCGCCTCGAAAACCCGGAGGAAAACTGGGTTGTTTTCAAGGGCAAGCATGAGCCGATCATCGACCGGGATACCTTTGAGCAGGTACAGCAGAAGATCAAAAAGACAAAACGCCGTGCGCCGAAGGCAGAAAACGGTCCTAAGCATCTTCTGACCGATTATCTCTACTGCGCGGACTGCCACAGCAAGCTCTGGCATCATACCAACACGCGCAATAAGGACATCCACTTTTTCTCCTGTTCCAATTATTCGGGCGACTACAGCGGAACTTGCACCTCCCGGCATTATATCCGGGCGGACGCCATTGAGCAGGTTGTGTTGTTGGAGCTGCGGCGGCTGGCGTCTTTCCTGCAATATGATGAGGAAGCCTTTGCGGATATCCTGGCGCAGAAGACGAACCGGGATATGCTTGCGGAGCAGAAGCGCCTGCAGGGAGAGTTACAGAAGGCCATTGCCAGAAACGAAACGGTGGTGCGGATGTATGAAAAGCTCTATGAAGACAACGCCAGCGGAAAGGTGACGGACGAGTGGTTTATGCAGCTCTCCCACAAGTACGAGGTGGAGCGGATGGAGCTCAAGGGCAAGATTTCGGATTACCGTCAGCGGCTCTCAGAGCTTGGCTCCATGCAGCAGGGCCGGGACAGCTTCTTGCAGGCGATCCGCAGATTTATGGAGATGGGCACCCTAACCGCACCGCTGCTCCAGGAGCTGATCGACCACATCGACGTCTATGAGACGGAGGGCAAGGGAAAGCACCGCACCCAGCGCGTCGTGATCTACTACCGCTTCGTGGGTTATATCGACCTGAGCGAAGCGGACTTCGAGGATGCCCTTCTTCAGCAGGAAAATCACAGAGTCGATACCCGTCAGGGCGTCGCAGTCGAGTACCTGCCTGAAAAACCCAGACCGGAACACCGTCCGGCAGAAGCGATTGCTTGAAGAAAGAAAAACGCCGCCCAAACGGACGGCAGACCATGAAAAACAGAATGTCGAGTGTTCATAACTCAAATCCGTTATGAACACTCGACATGGTCCGGGTTGCGGGACTTGAACCCACGGTCTCTTGGTCCCAAACCAAGCGCGATACCAAACTTCGCTAAACCCGGGAATATTCGATTGCGGTCTGGACGCAGGGCGGGCGGTTTTTCTGGGCCCTGACGGTATGCTGCGGGGTTATTCGGGCTTCCCGGTCGGGAAACTGCGCTTTTCGATGATCAGCGCGCGGTTGGAGCCCTCGTCCAGGAGCAGGTCGTCGTAGTGGACATGGCTGCCTGCGGGCAGGGACTCGTCCGCCAGGTAGAGCAGCTGCTTTGCCAGGGAGATCAGGCCTGCCCGATCGGCGGAAAGGACCACCTCCGGCCCCATGGCCTCCACCCGGACCGTGGCGTCGCCCTCCCACAGCACATCGGCGGCGCGGCCGTCATAGTCCGGAAGCTCCAGGTTGATCTTCATGCCGTTCTCCTTTTCGGTTCCCGCGCTTGGTCCCGCCGCCTCATTCCATCGGTCCCGGCGGCGTGAGGACCTCGTCGGGGGTGAGGCCCGTGAGGATCTCATAGGCGTCCAGGGTTTTCTGGTCGCTGTCGATCTTGTCGCGCAGGGTGTTGTTCAGGGCGTTGGCCTGGGCAAGCTGCCCCTCCTGCTCGGAAATGACCGTCTCCAGGGAATTGATCCGGGAGGTCTGCGAGGCAAGCTGCCGGCGCATGCGCCGGGCATACAGATACGCGCCGCCCAGGGCCGCGGAGGCCAGCATGGCGGCGACAACGAACAGCGCAAGCCACCGGCGCAGACGCCGGCTGTCTCTGCGAAGCGCGCTGATCTGCTGCTCCTTGGTCTGCTCCGGCGGCAGATCCGGCTCCAGGCGCGTCGGCTTTGCGGATTTACGCAGGCAGTCGGCGCAAAGCAGGGTCTGATCCGGCACGGTCCTGCCGCATTTCAGACAATTCATGGCGTTCCCTCCCTCAGTTAAGAAGCCGCTCCACCAAGGTCCCGACGTCGGGAATGATCTCCGCGGCGCCGGCGTCCAGAAGCACCTGCGCCGGCCGGAAGCCCCAGCCCACACTGAGGCAGGGCAGACCGGCATTGCGGGCGGTGGCGATATCCACCTCGCTGTCGCCGACGTAGACGGCGCGGGCCGGATCGGCGCCAAGCTCCGCCAGCGCCAGCGCCACGCCCTCCGGCGCGGGCTTGCGGGGCAGCCCGGGCCGATCGCCGATGACCACGCCGATGCGCTCGCCGAAATACCTGCGGCACAGCGCCTTTGTAACGGCGTCGAGCTTATTTGACACCACCGCCATGGCCGCTCCCCGGTCCCGGAGAGCATCCAGCGCCGCAGCGACGCCGGGATAGGGCGCGGTGGCGTCGGCAAAATGCACGGAATAATGGGCCCGGAACAGGGCCAGCGCCGCGGCATGGTCGCCCTTATGCGCTTCGGGCAGGGCGCGCAGCATCAGATTGCTCACACCGTTGCCCACCATCTGCCGGACCTCGTCGAGGCTCCGCTCGGGATGGCCCATGGCCCGCAGGGCGGCGTTGACGGAGGCCGCCAGATCCGCCAGGGTATCCAGCAGCGTGCCGTCCAGATCCCAGATGACGGCGTCATATCTCATTGCAGCTTCTCCAGTTCCAGGGCCAGCTCGTCGGCGGCCAGGCCGTCGTTCTGCAGCATTTTCTTCATCACGTCGATGTCGGCGGAGATATCCAGCACATCGGTGTCGAACAGCTTGTCCAGCTGACGCTCATAGCTCTCGGTGAGCTGGTCGAGCACATCGCTGATCTGGTCCTTGGCCTTGCGGATGTTGTCCGTCTCCACGCCCTGGGCCTCAAGCTGGGCATAGGTCTCCAGGATTTTCAGGGTCTGGGGCAGATAATAGTCCATGAAGGTGCGCAGCTCGCCCTCGCGCTCGGGATGCTTGGACAGATAGCGGAAGATTTCGCCCGTCAGAAGCTCGATGCGGTCGATCTTGCGGGAGATCACCTGGTCGGCAATGCGGTCGTTATCGTTGCGGATGCGCTTGAGGACCTCCTCGGCGCGCTTATCGTTGACGGGCTCGGCGGCGGCGTCCGTCTTGCCGCCGGAGACCATCTGCTCGGCGCTGTACTCGGTGAACATGAGCCGGCCGTGCTTGCGGTCGATCCAGGCCTGCTCCCATACGCCCAGCTCCACCATCTTCTGCAGATCCGCCAGCACCTGGCGGTAGGGCCGGCCGGTGCGGTCGGAGAGCTCGTGGATGGAATAGAATTCGCCGTTGGGCTTGATGATGGAATTGTACTCCTGCAGCCGCTTGGACTGCCGGGCCCGCAGGAAGCCGTGGATGATCAGATAGACGCCGACGGCGAACAGTCCGAAGGGGAAGAAGCCGTCGCGCAGGAAATCCGCCAGGCTCGTGACCCCCGCCAATTCATCGGCCAGGGCGACGGCGCCCACGGCGCCCACGCACAGGCCCGTGATGAACATGGGCTTGCCGAAGCGCAGGCGATCCTTTTTCTTCTGCTTGGCGGCCTGCTTTGCCGCCTGCCGGGCCGCAGCCTCCCGGGCCGCCTGCTCCCGGGCGGCATTCTGGGCGGCCTGCTGACGGGCGGCGTTCTGCTGGGCGCGCTGCGCCTGCTGGGCCGGGGTGGGATTGGTCTGCTGGGTGCGCTGGGTGTGCACCGGCACGGCCCACTGCACCGCCCGCTGGCGGGTGCGCTCGGCCTGGACCCGGGCCTGCTCGGCCCAGTACTGGGCCTGCCGGCGGGTGCGCTCGGCCTGCTCCTGGGCCTGGGCGGACCAGTTCGTCGCCGCGGCGCCCGGCTTGTGGCCGGAGCCGGAGCTGGAATTGACCTGGAAATTGCGCCAGGATTCCTGACGGGTGGGGGTGTTCATGCCGAGATCCGGCAGCAGACCCCGCCCGCGAAGGACGGCCAGCACCAGGCCGATGGGCCAGGCGGCCAGGAAGCCGCCGATGATGATAAAGGTCCAGATGAGATCGCTGCGCTCTTTTCGCTTGCGCTGCTCACGTTCGTCCATAGGAAACCCCTTTCAAGGCAGTAGATGTTATTTCAGAATCTTTGTCGGCTTGAGGTAGCGCTCCTGCTCGGAGAAGACGCAGCCGCAGTACTTTTGCATATAGAAGCCCAGCTCCCTGGCGCGCTGCTGGCCTTCCCGGAAGTAGGGCCGGAAATCACGGTAGAGGAACCGGACGCCGTGCGCGGACGCCGCCCGCTCCGCCACCTCGCGCATGAGCTCATGCTGCTGATAGGGAGAGATGAACAGCGACGAGGTGAACGAATCGAAGCCCTCCCGGGCGGCCAGCTCCGCCGCGGCCTCAAAGCGCATGGCGTAGCACTTGACGCAGCGGCCGTCGATGTCGTCGGCCACCGCCCGCACAAAGGGGCGCAGACCGTAGTCGTCGCGCTCGATGAGCCGCAGCCCGATGGAGGCGCTGTAATCCCGCAGGCAGTTGCGGCGGCTGCGGTACTCGGTGAAGGGATGGATGTTGGGATTATACCAGAAGCCCACGGGCTCGATGCCCTCGCCCCGCAGCGTCTCGATGCACATGTTCGAGCATGGCGCGCAGCAGATATGCAGCAGCGTCTGCATCCGCATCACCTCCCGGGCATAGTCCTGTATCATTTATAATAACACAAATTCCGCCGCGATACAAGCAATTTAGGCGCGGGGGGAAAACATTTCCTTTCTTGCAAACCCCGGCGCGCCTGTGCTATCATAGAGGCAGAATCCCGCAGGAAGGAGCGTCGCTATGAGAACTGTCCGAACCCTTGTATGTATTGTCCTCATTGCTGCGCTGCTGGCCGGCGCCCTCCCCGCCGGCGCCCTCGGGACCCCCGCCGCCCCCATCCGCCGGGCCAACAGCTGCAAGTGGTCCATGCTGTTTTTCGAGGACAACTACAACGACATCGACAAATCCCGGGAGGCCCTGGAGAAGGGCGTCACCACCGGCACCAGCCCCAGCACCTTCAGCCCGAACCGGGGCTGCACCCGGGCCCAGGTGGTCACCTTCCTGTACAGAAGCAAATAATAAAAACGCATTGCACAAACGCGAAAATATGCTATACTGTAGGCAATCACACGCATACCCTGCTACGGAAAGGATGAAATGACATGAAAAAACTGCTGCTGATGCTCCTGGCGCTGACCATGGTGCTGGCCCTGCTGGCCGGCTGCGGAAGCAAGACGCCCGAGACGGACAAGCCGGAGACCGCCGACGCCGGGACGGCCGAGTCCGCCGAAGCCGGACAGGACGCGCCCGAGGCTGCCGAGTCCGAGGCGGCTGAATCCGAGCCTGCTGCGTCCGAGACGGCCGAGTCCGATACCGCGCCCGCCGCCGAGGTGAATCCCTACGCCTGGCTGGGCCTGCAGGATATGCCCAAGTGCCCCTATCTGGATCTGCTGGCCACCAACTGCTATATCCAGGTCTATGATACCTACGTGCTGGGCATCAAGGCCGAGGTGACCGAGGCCAACCGCGGCGTGGACGCCTATCAGAAGAATCAATCCTCCCTGTCCTATGCCATCAACGGCATGATCTATTCCATCAACACCGACGCCAAATCCTACACGGAATACGACATGACGAGCTCCCTCGCCAACGCCCAGACCAACATGGAAAACGCCATTTCCCAGGGCGTCAACATCAAGGCCCGCAGCCTCCGGGGCACCGGCAAGGCCGTCGTTCCCTTCTACAGCGACGACGCCGGCGACAGCGCCGAGTACGACTACTATGAGTACATCACCGGCAGCGAGGAGGGCGGCAACTATGTGATCGAGCGCTTCTTCCTGCGCGACGGCGACGTGTTTGCCATCTACACCCAGACCCACACCGGCGAGACCGAGCTGGAGGCCACCAACGTGATCAAGTCCATCTCCGGCGACGTCCCCGACGAGCTGTTCCAGCTGCCCGACCTCTCCGGCTATACAAAGCTCAACTGATCCGGCACAGCATCTTCCCTCCGGCAATCCGCCGGAGGGATTTTTATGTCCCGAAGAACCCATAAGCCCGCCGGATCTCCGCCGGTCAAATCGGCGCGCACGGAGGCGTCTGGGGACGCCTCCCTGCGGGCTTTCGTCATCCACCACGCCCGTGGGGACGGATGTGTCCTGCGGGGCGGTTTGTTTCGGGGCCATGGGTCGCGGCGGCTGCATGGAGGCGGGGGCATAGATTGGTTTTTCGGGCAAATTGCCGGAAAACCGGCGCGGGGAGGGCGGGAAAATTGCCTGTTGGAGCAGGCCCTTTTGGTTGCGCAATCGGGGCGGGAATGCTATAATATACGTTATGATAAAAATGTAAAAGGGGCAATCTGCCCGCAAAAGGGGGACTCTTTCTTGATTACACTGCACGAACGCGGCGTCTGGCTGGTCGACGGCGCGCCTGTGGACGCGTACGACGTTCCCGCCGCCGAGGCGAGAAAGCGCACCATGGCCTGGCGCATCCTCCAGGCACACAACCGCTCCCGGGATCCGGAAAACCTTCGCATCGGATTTGACGCCATGCTTTCCCATGATATCACCTATGTGGGCATCATCCAGCAGGCCAGAGCCAGCGGGATGAAGGAATTCCCCATTCCCTACGCCCTGACCAACTGCCACAACAGCCTGTGCGCCGTGGGCGGCACCATCAACGAGGACGACCATCTGTTCGGCCTGTCCGCGGCAAAGAAATACGGCGGCATCTATGTGCCCGCCAACCAGTCCGTCATCCACTCCTACGGCCGCGAGGCCATGGCCAAATGCGGCGGCATGGTGCTGGGCTCCGACTCCCACACCCGCTACGGCGCTCTGGGCACCATGGCGGTGGGCGAGGGCGGCCCGGAGCTGGCCAAGCAGCTGCTGCGCGACACCTGGGACGCCCCGTGCCCCGAGGTGGTGCTGGTATACCTCACCGGCGCGCCCAGGCGCGGCGTCGGCCCCCACGACGTGGCCCTGGCCCTGGTGAAGGCCACCTTTGCCAGCGGCTTCGTGCGCAACCGGGTGCTGGAATTCGCCGGTCCCGGCGTGGCCGGCCTGCCCATCGACTACCGCAACGGCATCGACGTGATGACCACGGAGACCACCTGCCTGTCCTCCATCTGGGTGACGGACGGGGAAACCCGCGGCTTCTATGAAGCCCACGGCAGGCCGCAGGATTACTGCGCCCTTGCCCCCGAAAACGGCGCCTACTACGACCGCATGGTGCACATCGACCTGAGCCGGGTCGAGCCCATGATCGCCCTGCCCTTCCATCCCTCCAACGCCTGGCCCATCCGGGAATTCCTGGCCCGGGCGCCGGAGCTGCTGGCGCAGGTGGAGGAGGAGGCCAGACGCCGCTGGCCCCGGGCGAAGATCGACCTGTGCTCGAAGATCCATGACGGCGGCGTGTGGGCCGACCAGGGCGTCATCGCCGGCTGCTCCGGCGGCACCTTCGACAACATCGACGAGGCGGCGCAGATCCTGACCGGCGGCTCCGTGGGCAGCGGGGCGTTCAACCTCTCGGTCTATCCCACCTCTGTGCCCGTCAGCCTGGAGCTGACCAAAATCGGCGCCACCGGCGAGCTGCTCTCCGCCGGCGCGATCATCAAGCCCAGCTTCTGCGGCCCCTGCTTCGGCGCCGGCGACGTGCCCGCCAACAACGGCCTGTCCATCCGCCACACCACCCGCAACTTCCCCAACCGCGAGGGCTCCAAGCCCGGTGAGGGCCAGTTCGCCGGCGTCTGCCTGATGGACGCCCGCTCCATCGCCGCCACGGCGGCGTGCGGCGGCCGCATCACCCCCGCCACGGACTTCGACTACGCGCCCGTGCGCCATCCTTACCACTACGATTCCAGCGCCTACGACCGCCGGGTCTACAACGGCTTCGGACATCCCCAGCCGGATACCGAGCTCATCATGGGCCCGAACATCACCGACTGGCCCGCCATGTATCCCATGAGCGACAACCTGCTCGTGGAGCTGGCGGCGGTCATCCGGGATCCCGTCACCACCACCGACGAGCTGATCCCCTCCGGCGAGACCTCCTCCTACCGCTCCAACCCCCTGCGCCTGGCGGAATTCACCCTCTCGCGCCGGGTGCCGGAGTACGTGGGCAGGGCCAAGGCCGTCGCCAAGACAGAGGCGGCCCGCCGCGCCGGCAAGGCGCCCGCGGAGCTGCGGCAGGCCCTGGCAAGCCTTGGCGACGCCGACAGGCTGCTGGAAAACACCCAGCTCGGCTCCTGCGTATTTGCCAACCGGCCCGGCGACGGCTCGGCCCGGGAGCAGGCGGCCTCCTGCCAGCGGGTGCTGGGCGGCCTGGCCAACATCTGCTACAGCTACGCCACCAAGCGCTACCGCTCCAACTGCATCAACTGGGGCATGGTCCCCTTCACCCTGGACCCGGACGCGAGCTTCTCCGCCGAGGCGGGCGACCTCGTGTTCATCCCGGACCTGCGCGCCGGCATTGCCGCCGGGCAGGAGGAATATCCGGCCAGGCTCCTGCGCCGGGACGGCGCCGTGGAGCCCCTGCGGCTGTATGTCATCGGTCTGACCGCCGAGGAGCGGCAGATCCTGCTGGACGGCTGCCTCATGAATCACTACAAATTCCGTGCAGAAAGGGAAGGATAACATGGAAAAAATCAAAATGACCACCCCCATCGTGGAGATGGACGGCGACGAAATGACCCGCATCCTGTGGAAAATGATCAAGGACGAGCTGATCCTTCCCTTTGTGGATCTGAAAACCGAATACTATGACCTGGGCCTGCTGCACCGCAACGAAACCCGCGACCAGGTGACCGTGGATGCGGCCCTGGCCACCAAGAAGTACGGCGTGGCCGTCAAGTGCGCCACCATCACCCCCAACCGGCAGCGCATGGAGGAATATCCCCAGCTCACCGAGATGTGGAAAAGCCCCAACGGCACCATCCGCTCCATCCTGGACGGCACCGTGTTCCGCGCCCCCATCGTGCTGGATTCCATCCGGCCCGTGGTGCGCAACTGGCAAAAGCCCATCACCATCGCCCGCCACGCCTACGGCGACGTGTACAAGGCGGTGGACATGGTGACCGAGGAGCCCGGCGAGTGCACCCTGACCTTCCGCGGACAGAGCGGCCAGGAAAAGACCCTGCTTGTGCAGAAGGTGGACGGTCCCGCCGTCTGGCAGGGCGCCCACAACCTGCGCAAGAGCATCCGCTCCTTCGCCCGGGCCTGCTTCCAGTACGCCATCGACACGAAGCAGGACCTCTGGTTCTCCACCAAGGATACCATCGCCAAGGTCTACGACGGCGAGTTCAAGAAGGTGTTCGAGGAGGAGTTCGAGGCCTACCGCGCAAAATTTGAGGAATTGGGCATCACCTATTTCTACACCCTCATCGACGACGCCGTGGCCCGCGTGATCCGCTCCCGGGGCGGCTTCATCTGGGCCTGCAAGAACTACGACGGCGACGTGATGAGCGACATGGTCTCCACCGCCTTCGGCTCCCTGGCCATGATGACCTCCGTGCTGGTGGCTCCCGACGGCACCGTCGAATATGAGGCCGCCCACGGCACCGTCACCCGCCATTACTACCGCTATCTCCAGGGCGAGGAGACCTCCACCAACCCCATGGCCACCATCTTCGCCTGGACCGGCGCCCTGCGCAAGCGCGGCGAAAAGGACGGCATCGAGGCCCTGCAGGCCTTTGCCGACCGTCTGGAGAAGGCCTGCCTGGACACCCTGGACGCCGGGATCATGACCAAGGACCTGGTGGGCCTGGTGGACGACCCGTCCAGGGTCCGCGCCGTCAACACCCGCGAATTCCTGTCCGCCATCCGTTCCCGCCTGGAGGCGTAATTCCTTTCGTATCCGTAGGGGAGGGGCTTGCCCCTCCCGCCTGCGCCGGATTTGTATGGTTTCCCATAGTATCGGAAATGCCAAACGGAGGCGTCAGGGGACGCCTCCCTACGAACGGCCTTCAAAACACAGCAATCCCGTAGGGGCGGATGCCCACATCCGCCCGCCTGCAGCGCACCCACGCAAAACCAACGACGCCCCTCCGTCAAATCGGCGTGCTCGGGCGCATGGCAGGCATGCGCCCCTACGGCGCGTTATTATCAAATCATTCTTCAGAAAGGGTGCGGTTTATGCTCCGACATCTGCTCTCGTGTATCCGGGAGTACAAAAAATATGCCATTGCCTCTCCGGTTTATATCGCCCTGGAGGTGGTGTTTGAGTGCATCATCCCCCTGGTGACGGCGAAGCTCATCAACGAAATCACCGCCGGCTGCGGGATGGACGTCATCACCCGCTACGGCCTGACGCTGGTGGTGCTGGCCATGGCCTCGCTGAGCTGCGGCGTGCTGTCCGGGCGCAACAGCGCCATCGCCGCCGCCGGCTTTGCCCGGAATCTGCGCCGGGATCTGTTCTACCGGGTGCAGGAATTTTCCTTCTCCAACATCGACCGGTTTTCCACCGCCTCGCTGGTCACCCGCCTCACCACCGACGTGACCAACGTGCAGAACGCCTTTATGATGATCATCCGCATCGCGGTGCGCGCGCCGCTCATGCTGGTGTTCGCCTTCGCCATGGCCTATGTCTCCGGCGGCTCGCTGGCCTTCGTCTTCGCCGGCGTCATCCCGATCCTGGCCGTGGCCTTCTTCCTCATTTTCCGCACGGTCTCGCCCATGTTCCGCCGGGTGTTCCGCAAGTACGACGATCTGAACGCCTCCGTGCAGGAGAACATCAAGGGCATCCGCGTGGTCAAGAGCTTCGTGCGCGAGGACTATGAGCGCGCGCGCTTCAGCGCGGCCTCCGACCGGCTGCGCGCCGAGTTCACCCGGGCCGAGCGGATCGTGGCCCTCAATTCCCCGCTGATGCAGGGCGCCATCTATACCTGCAACATGCTGCTCGCCTGGTTCGGCGCCAAGGCCATCATCCGCTCCGGCGGCGTCAAGCTGGCCCTGGGCAACATGGTCAGCCTGCTGACCTACTCCATCCAGATCCTCATGTCGCTGATGATGCTCTCCATGATCTTCATCATGATCACCCTGTCCATGGAGGCCGCCCGGCGCATCACCGAGGTGCTGGACGAGAAAAGCGATATCGTCAGTCCGCCGGACGCCGTGACGGCCGTGCCCGACGGCGCCGTGGACTTCGATCACGTCAGCTTCAAGTACGGCGCCGAGGCCCGGAACCTCGCCCTGGAGGACATCGATCTGCACATCCCCTCGGGGGCGACGGTGGGCGTCATCGGCGGCACCGGCGCGGGCAAGACCACTCTGACCCAGCTCATCTGCCGTCTGTACGACGTCACCGAGGGCAGCGTGCGCGTCGGCGGGATCGACGTGCGCCGCTACGACCTGGAGACCCTGCGCAATCAGGTGGCCATGGTGCTGCAGAAGAACGTGCTGTTCTCCGGCACCGTCGCGGAAAACCTGCGCTGGGGCAAGGCCGACGCCACCCTGGAGGAGCTGGAACAGGTCTGCCGCCTGGCCCAGGCGGATGAATTCATCCGCGCCTTCCCCGACGGGTATGAGACCCACATCGAGCAGGGCGGCGCCAACGTCTCCGGCGGCCAGCGCCAGCGGCTTTGCATCGCCCGGGCCCTGCTGAAGGACCCGAAGATCCTGATCCTGGACGATTCCACCTCCGCCGTGGACACCCGCACCGACGCGCTGCTGCGTGCAGCGCTGCGCGAAACGCTCCCGGACACCACCAAAATCATCATCGCCCAGCGCATCAGCTCCGTGCAGGACGCGGACATGATCGTGGTGATGGACAACGGCCGCATCAACGACTGCGGCAGCCACGACGAGCTCATGGCGCGCTGCGAGATCTACCGCGAGGTCGCCGAGACCCAACAGAAAGCAGGTGATCCGGATGAAGCCTAAGCGTCCCGAAATCAACCTGCGCTCCCTGGGCCGCGTGGTGGGCGTGCTGTTCCGGACCTTCCCGGTCCAGCTCGGTCTGGTCGCCCTGTGCACCCTGGTCAGCGCCCTGGTGGGCATCGTTCCGCCGGTATTCACCGAGCGGCTCTCCGCCATCATCCTGCGCGGCCTGGACGAGGGCTGGGCGGCGGTTTACCCCGCCTTCGTGCGCCTGCTGATCCCCGTGCTGTGCCTGTACCTTCTGGGCCTGGCCGCCAACGCCGCCCAGGCGCAGATCATGGCCCGGGTCACCCAGGGCTTCCTGCATACCCTGCGCACCCGGATGTTTGACCGGATGCAGTCGCTGCCCCTTTCCTATTTCGACACCCACAACCACGGCGACATCATGAGCTACTACACCAACGACGTGGACACCCTGCGGCAGCTGGTCTCCCAGACCCTGCCCCATCTGGTGCTCTCGGCGCTGACGGTGGTGTTCCTGCTGTGCGCCATGGCCTATTTCAGCATCCCCCTCATGCTGGTGGTGCTGCTGGGCGTGGTGGCCATGGTTTACGTCACCCGCACCGTGGGCGGCCGCTCCGCCAGCAGCTTTATCCAGCAGCAGCGCTCCCTCGGCGCGGCGGAGGGCTTCGTGGAAGAGCTGATCCAGGGCCAGAAGGTCGTGAAGGTCTTCTGCCACGAGCAGGCCACCAAGGCGGATTTCGACAAGCTCAATGACAGCCTCCAGCAGGATGTGGAGCGGGCCAACCGCTTCGGCAACATCTTCGGGCCGATCATCATGAACATCGGCAACATCCTGTACGTGCTCATGGCCTTCGCCGGCGGCGCGCTCATCACCTCCCGGGGCCGGATCCCGAACCTTTCCTTCCAGAATCTGATCACCACGGGCTCCATGGCGGCGGCGCTGACCATTCCCGTGGTCACCTCCTACCTCAACATGGTCAAGCAGTTCACCGCCAACGTCAACCAGGTATCCCAGCAGATCAACTCCGTGGCCATGGCCATGGCGGGCGCCGAGCGCATCCTGGATCTGCTGGATCAGGAGCCGGAGACCGACGAGGGCGACGTCACCCTGGTCAACTGCCATGAGACGGCGGAGGGGATCGTGGAATGCCCGGAGCACACCGGCCGGTGGGCCTGGAAGGTGCCCGGCGAGGGCGGCGTTTCCTACGTGCCCCTGCGGGGCGACGTCCGGTTCAAGGATGTGGACTTCGCCTACGTGCCGGAAAAGACGGTGCTGCACGATATCACCCTGTACGCCAAGCCCGGCCAGAAGCTGGCCTTCGTCGGCGCCACCGGCGCGGGCAAGACCACCATCACGAACCTCATCAACCGGTTCTACGACATCGCCGACGGCACCATCACCTACGACGGCATCGACGTGCGCCGCATCGCCAAGGCCAGCCTGCGTCACTCCCTGGGCATCGTGCTGCAGGACGTGAACCTGTTCACCGGCACCGTCATGGACAACATCCGCTACGGCCGTCTCGACGCCTCGGATGACGACTGCATCCGCGCGGCGAAGCTGGCCAACGCCCACGACTTCATCTCCCGCCTGCCCGAGGGCTACGCCACGGTGCTCACCGGCAACGGCGCCAGCCTGTCCCAGGGCCAGCGGCAGCTGATCTCCATCGCCCGGGCGGCGGTGGCGGATCCGCCGGTGATGATCCTGGACGAGGCCACCTCCTCCATCGACACCCGCACCGAGCTGCTGGTGCAGCAGGGCATGGACGCCCTCATGGAGGGCCGGACCGTCTTCGTCATCGCCCACCGCCTGTCCACCGTGCGCAATTCCAACGCCATCATGGTGCTGGACCACGGCCGGATCATCGAGCGCGGCGATCACGACGACCTGCTGCGTCAGAAGGGCGTTTACTACGGCCTGTATACCGGCGCCTTTGAAATGGAATAAAACCCCGGCCGCCCGGAGCGAAATCGCTCCGGGTGGCTTTTCGTTTCCCACGCATACCGCCCCAACGTACTGCACCAAAAGCCTTCCCCGCAAGGGGAAGGCTTTTGGTGCAGTGCTTGGGTGAGGAAGCCTTGATTTTTGGTGAATTTTCACAAAGTCCTTGCTTTTTTCCTCCCGCTGATTATAATAAACAGTGTATAACGGAATGGGGAGGACACAGTATGAAACAAATCCAAAGGGAACAGGAATTCACACGCCGCTTCGCGCGTCACAGCGACGAGCTCAAATGGCTGTTCTGCGAGCTTTACCACGGCGACATGCCTGCCTACGACCGCTTCGTGCAGATGCTCCGGCAGGCCTATGACGCCCGGCCGGAGGCCCTGCGCGTCTCCGACCGCCGCCGGGAGCAGGATCCCGACTGGTACCGCGGCAACCACCTGGTGGGCATGCTGATGTATGTGGACCGCTTCGCCGGGACCCTGAAGGGGGTGCAGGAGAAGCTTGATTACATTCAGGAGGCCGGGGTCAACTATCTGCACCTCATGCCCCTGCTGGAGAGCCCCGCCGGCCGCAGCGACGGCGGCTATGCCGTGGCGGATTTCCGGAAGGTCCAGCCGCAGCTGGGCACCATGGAGGATCTGGCCGAGCTGGCCGAGGACTGCCATGAACGGGGCATCGCCGTGTGCCTGGACTTCGTGATGAATCACACCAGCGAGGACCACGCCTGGGCCCGCCGCGCCCGGGAAGGGGATCCGGAATACCAGGCCCGCTACTATTTCTATGATAACTGGGACATCCCCAACGAATTCGACCGGACCGTGCCCCAGGTGTTTCCCACCACCGCGCCGGGCGGCTTCACCTGGTGCGAGCAGGCGCACAAGGTCGTGATGACCACCTTCTATCCCTACCAGTGGGATCTGAACTATGCCAACCCCACCGTGCTGACGGAAATGATGGACAACATGCTCTACCTGTGCAATCAGGGCATGGACATCATCCGCCTGGACGCGGTGCCCTATATCTGGAAGGAGCTGGGCACCAACTGCCGCAATCTGCCCCAGGTCCACACCCTGGTGCGCATCATGCGCATGGCTGTGGAGATCGTCTGCCCCGGCACGCTGCTGCTGGGGGAGGTGGTGATGGAGCCGTCGAAGGTGGCGCCCTACTTCGGCACCGTGGAAAAGCCCGAATGCCACATGCTCTACAATGTCACCACCATGGCCACCACTTGGCACACCGTGGCCACGGCGGACGTACGGCTGCTGCGTCACCAGCTGGGCCAGGTCTTCGCCCTGCCCCGGGACTACACCTTTCTCAATTACCTGCGCTGCCACGACGACATCGGCTGGGGCCTGGACTACCCGTACCTGGCCCGGTTCGGCATGTATGAGGTGCCCCACAAGCGCTTCCTGAACGATTACTTTACCGGCAATTACCCCGGCTCTCCCTCCCGGGGCGAGCTCTACAACGACGATCCCCGCCTGGGCGACGCCCGGCTGTGCGGCACCACCGCCTCCCTGTGCGGCGTGCAGGCGGCCCGGGAGACGGGCGACCGGATCGCCATGGCCCGGGCTCTGGCGCTGGACACGATGCTGCACGCCTTCATGTTCACCCTCAGCGGCATCCCGGTGCTCTACTCCGGCGACGAGGTGGCCCGGGAGAACGACGAGCGCTACCGCGACGACCCCCACAAGCGCGAGGACAGCCGCTGGCTGCACCGGGGCGCCATGCGCTGGGACGAGGCGGCGCTGCGCCGCGATCCCGCCACGCCCCAGGGCGCGATCTTCCTGGCCATCGAGCAGCTGGAGGCCCTGCGGCACCTGCACAGGGCCTTCAACGGGGCGGCGGACACCTGGCTGGTGGACACGGGCTCGGACCGGGTGCTGGGCATCGGCCGCTATTACCGGGGCGAAAAGCTCATCGGCCTGTTCCACTTCGGCCGGGAGGCGGAGACGGTCTGGACCGACCAGAGCGAGCTGTTCACCGATCTGGTGACCGGGCGGCTGTGCAGCGCCCAGGGCGTGCGCCTGCAGCCGGGACAGTTCCTGTGGCTGGCCTACGATTTCGACGCCGGCGGCCCTGCGCGTACATGAATCATTTCGCTGAGATTGGATATCTTTTTTTAATATATGTCCAAATTTTTGTTTACATACGCCAAATATTAGTGTATGATAACAGTGTCATTCGTATATTTTGAAAATATACACGGAAAAGGAGAAACAGCTTATGGCACTTAACTACCGCAAGTGCGCTGAGGAGATCGCCGCCAATATCGGCGGAGGCTCCAATGTTATCAGCGCAGCCCATTGCGCCACCCGCCTGCGCCTGGTCATTGCCGACAACAGCAAGGTCAATTCCAAGGCGCTGGAGGACATCGAGGGCGTGAAGGGCATGTTCGAATCGAACGGTCAGCTCCAGCTCATCATCGGCACCGGCACCGTCAACAAAGTCTATGATGAATTCCTCGCCGTCACCGGCGTCTCCGCCGCCTCCAAGGCGGACGTCAAGGCCGCGGCGGCATCCAAGATGCCCTGGTGGAAAAAGATCCTGAAAACCCCCGGCGACATCTTCGTCCCCATCCTGCCCGCCATCGTGGCCTCCGGCCTGATGATGGGTATTGTGGAAGCCATCCCCAAGTTCTGGCCCGCCTTCGGCGAGTCCGACTGGTTCAGCTTCCTCGACCTGGTGGCCAACACCGCGTTCGTCATGCTGCCCGTTCTGGTCGCCATCTCCGCGGCCCGGGTCTTCGGCGGCAATATCTTCCTGGGCGGCGTCATCGGCTTCCTGATGATCCACCCCTCCCTGATCAACGCCTGGACCGTCGGCAACTACGCCGCAGGCGAGATCCCCGCATGGCACCTGTTCTTCTTCAATGTGCAGCAGGTGGGCTATCAAGGCCACGTGATCCCGGTAATTCTGGCAGTCCTTCTCATGTGCACCGTGGAGAAGTGGCTGCATAAAAAGGTCCCCGAGGTCATCGACCTCTTCGTCACCCCCCTGTGCACCGTTCTGATCACCGCGTTCGTCACCTTCACCGTCATCGGCCCCATCTTCTCCGTGCTGGAGAACTGGGTGCTGGCCGGCGCCAAGTGGCTGGCCGGCTCGCTGCCCGGCGCCGCAGTCATGGGCGGCATCTACCCCTGGACCGTGGTCATGGGCCTGCACCATATGTACAACGTCATTGAGGCAGGCATGATCTCCTCCACCGGACTCAACACCTGGATGCCCATCGCCTCCGCGGCCAACTTTGCCCAGTTCGGCGCCTGCCTTGCCGTGTTCTTTATCACGAAGCGGCAGAAGACCAAGTCCGTGGCGCTGCCCGCCTCCCTTTCCGCTTCCCTGGGCATCACCGAGCCCGCCATCTTCGGCATCAACTTCCGCTTCATGAAGCCCTTCCTCGCCGGCATGATCGGCGGCGCGGTGGGCGCTCTGGCCGGCGCCATCTTCAAGCTGGGCGCGCCGGTCTACGGCGTCACCGGCATCCCCGCCATCCCCGCCGTGAACAACGTGCCCCTGTACCTGCTGCAGCTGCTGATTGCCGGCGGCGTGGCCTTCCTGCTGACCTTCGTGCTGTATAAGGAGAAAGACGCGGAAGAGGAGAAGAAGGAAGCCCCCATCGTGGCCCCCACCGTCTCCGTCATCCGCGCCGGCGGCGCAGAGGTCCTCCAGCCCGTCCCCGGCAAGGTCATTGCCCGCGAGGAGATCCCCGATGAGACCTTCGCCGGCGGCATCCTGGGCGACGGCGTGGGCATTGTTCCCAGCGAAGGCGTGGTGGTCGCTCCCTTCGACGGCGAGGTAACCTCCGTCTTCGACACAAAGCACGCCATCACCCTGGAGGCAAACGGCATGGAGCTGCTGATCCATGTGGGCGTCAACACCGTCAACATGCAGGGCGACGGCTTCGAGAGCTTCGTCTCCGACGGCGACCAGGTCAAGGCCGGCCAGAAGCTGCTCGCCTTCGACAGCGACAAGATCAAGGCTGCCGGCTACTCCGACGTCGTGGCCGTGCTGCTCACCAACTCCGACGACCTCGAGGGCGTGGAGTGCGGCGCAAAATAAGTCACTTCTCTGTAATCCGGTAACCGCAGACGGCTGCTATGTCCTATGGCAGCCGTCTGTGTGTCAAACGTCTTTCTGACGCGCCATCGGACGTTTTTCGTCTTTTTTCAGCCGGAACATCTCTTTTTTCAAAAAAACCCATTTCATTCAATATCAGACAGTATCAGAAAACGAAAGGAGAATTCTATGATTTCGATTCAAGGCAAGGGCGCATCCACCGGCGTGGCCGCGGGTCCGCTTTATTTCTATCAGCGCGCAAAGGCCACCCTGCGCCGCTACACCGTGGAGGATCCCAAGGCGGAGTGGGAGCGCTTCAAGGCCGCCCAGACCACTGCCATCGAGCAGCTGGGCGAGCTGGCCGAGAAGGCCAGAGCCGAGGCCGGCGACGAGGCCGCCATGCTCTTTGAGACCCACCAGATGATGGCCGAGGACCTGGACTATGAGGAGGCCATCCAGGAGCTGATCTGCGAGGAGGCCAACAACGCCGAGGCCGCCGTCACCGACGTGGCCGCCCAGTTTGCGGAGATGTTCGCCTCCATGGACGACACCTACATGCAGGCCAGAGCCGCCGACGTCAAGGACGTGTCCAGCCGCATCATCTCCATCCTGTCCGGCGTGGCCCAGGGCGGCATCAATTCCCCGGTGCCCGTGATCCTGGCCGCCGACGACCTGGCCCCCTCCGAGACCGTCCAGCTGGACAAGAGCAAGATCCTCGGCTTCATCACCGAAGGCGGCTCCGGCTCCAGCCACACCGCCATCCTGGCCCGCACCATGGGCATCCCCGCCATCATCGGCGTGGGCAATCAGCTCAAGGCCGAGTATGAGGGCCGGCCCGTCATCGTCGACGGCTCCACCGGCAACGTGGTCATCGATCCCGACGAGGCCACCACCACCTACCTCATGGCCAAGCGGGAGGAGCAGCTCCGCTTCCAGGCCCTGCTGGAGCAGCTCAAGGGCCTGCCCAACGTGACCAAGGACGGCCAGAGCGTGCGCATCTACTGCAACATCGGCTCCCCCGACGACGTGCATCCCGTGCTCTCCAACGACGCCGGCGGCATCGGCCTGTTCCGCAGCGAGTTCCTCTACCTAAACTGCGACGACTATCCCTCCGAGGACTACCAGTTCGAGGCCTACAAGAAGGTCCTGTCCGACATGGGCGGCAAGGAGGTCGTCATCCGCACCCTGGACATCGGCGCGGACAAGCAGATCGGCTACTTCAACCTGCCCCATGAGGAGAACCCCGCCCTGGGCAACCGCGCCCTGCGCATCTGCCTGAACCGGCCCGAGATCTTCCGCACCCAGCTGCGCGCCCTCTACCGCGCCTCCGCCTACGGCAATCTGTCCATCATGTTCCCCATGGTCACCAGCGTCTGGGAGGTCAAGGAGGCCAAGAAGATGTGCCGCCAGGTCATGGACGAGCTCACCGCCGAGGGCATCCCCTTTGACGAGAACGTGGATCTGGGCATCATGATCGAGACCCCCGCCGCCGCCATCATGTCCGACCGCCTGGCGAAGGAAGTCGATTTCTTCTCCTGCGGCACCAACGACCTGACCCAGTACACCCTGGCCTGCGACCGTCAGAACAACGACCTGGGCCGCTTCTTCAACCCCCATCATCCCGCCGTCCTGCGGCTTCTGAAGATGGTGGCGGAGAACGCCCACGCCAACGGCATCTGGATCGGCATCTGCGGCGAGCTGGGCGCGGACCTGGCTCTGACGGAGACCTTCCTTTCCATCGGCATCGACGAGCTGTCCGTCAGCCCGCGCGC